>NZ_JBEXTX010000030.1:0-70854 GCF_040614175.1 Amycolatopsis sp. NPDC006131 | reverse complement strand
ACGTCATCTGGGCACTGCTGCGCGACGGCCGCGAATTCCACCACTCACCGCCGCCCATCAGCCCTACAGCTGCTTGACACGATCATTGAGACTCCTCGTTCCGGTGTCCGGGTCCGAACCTACCCGCGATCATCCCGGTCCACGCGAGTAGCTGCGCCCCTTCCAGGCCGCGCCGCGCCCGCGCCAGTGCCGCACGGCCGAGTCGACGGTCATCAGCAGGTACAGCGTCGCCGTGACCGGCAGCAGCAGCGCCGCGGGCCACGGCTGCCGGTAGTAGCGCAGCATCGGGACGTAGGTGAGGGTCATCACCAGCCACGCGGCGAGGGCGGGGAGGCGTGCGGGGCCGGCGCAGGCGAGGGTCAGGACCGGGGGCGCGAGGAACACCAGCGCGAGTCCGAGCACGGTGCCGGCCAGAAGCGCCGGAGAGTGCCGCAGCTGGGTGTAGGCACTGCGGGCGACCATGTCCCACAGCGAGCGCAGGGACGGGTACGGGCGGACGCTGCGCACGTCGCCGGCCAGGCCGAGCCAGATCCGGCCCCCGGCGCGTTTGAGCAGCCTGCCGAGGGCGACGTCGTCGATCACCGCGTCCCGGATCGCGGCCACTCCCCCGGCCCGCTCCAGCGCGCTGCGCCGGACGAGGCAGCACCCGCCGGCCGCCGCGGCCGTGCGGCCGGGGCCGTTCACCCGGCGGAACGGGTAGAGCATCGCGAAGAAGTACACGAAAGCGGGAACGACCAGCCGCTCCCAGCCGGTGCGGGTGCGCAGGCGCGCCATCTGGGACACGAGATCGCGCTCCCCCACGGCTTCGACCAGCGCGGTGACCGAGTCCGGGCCGTGCGCGATGTCGGCGTCGGTGAACAGCAGGAAGTCCGGCTCGCCGGCCTGCTCGACGCCGTGGGCGAGCGCCCACAGCTTGCCGGTCCAGCCGGGCGGCCGGTCACCCGGTGCGGTGACGGTGAGCCGGCTCCCGCCCAGGGCGCGCGCGACGCCGGCGGTGCCGTCGCCGCTGCCGTCGTCGACGAGGATCAGCCGCAGCGGCCCCGGGTAGCGCTGGGCGAGCAGCGCGGGCAGTGTTTCCGGCAGGATTCCGGCCTCGTCGCGGGCGGGTACGACGACCGCCACGGAGGGCCACGCCGCGGGCGTCCGGCGGGGCGGTAACCGCTGGTCAGTGCACCAGAACCGGGTGGCGGCCAGCCACAGCCAGGCCACCAGCGCGACCACGCCGACGATGATCATGAAGAACAGTTTCCCACCCGGGAATCGTGACGTACCGGATCCGATGGGGTAAGGTCGTTCTTGTCGGGAGTTTTTCGCAGGCTGGCAACCGGGCCGGTTTCGTTCCCTTCGGTTGGCCCTTCGTGGTTGATCCTCCACGAGAGAAGTTTCCTTTTTGACCTCTCCCACTTCCGTCGTCCCGGACCGGAAGAGCCCCAAGCCGTTGCTGTCGGAACAAGCGTCGATGACCGAGATGGTGGTCATCCGGGCGTTCCTGATCATCCCCTTCGTCGCGCTGATCGCGGCCGTTCCCATGTTCTGGGGCTGGGGACTGAGCTGGCTCGACCTCGCCGTCGCCGCCGCTTTCTACACGGTGTCCACTTTGGGCATCACGATCGGCTACCACCGCTACTTCACGCACGGTGCGTTCCGCGCGAACCGTCCACTCCGGATCGCGCTGGCGATCGCGGGGAGCATGGCCGCGCAGGGACCGGTGATCGGCTGGGTCGCCGACCACCGCCGCCACCACGCGTTCTCCGACCGTGCGGGCGATCCGCACTCGCCGTGGCTGTTCGGCACCTCGCCTGCCGCACTGGCCAAGGGTTTCTGGCACGCCCACATGGGCTGGCTGTTCGGCCGGGACCGGACCAATGTGGACCGTTTCGCGCCGGATCTGGCCGCGGACCCCGACATCCGCGCGGTGGACCGGTTGTTCCCGCTCTGGGTTTCGTTGTCCGTGCTGCTGCCGGCGCTGATCGGCGGCTTGGCCACGATGTCCTGGCAGGGCGCGCTCACCGGGTTCCTGTGGGCGGGTCTGGCGCGGGTTTCGTTCCAGCACCACGTGACCTGGTCGGTGAACTCGATCTGCCACATGATCGGCGACCGCCCGTTCGCCAGTCGCGACCGCTCGGCCAACTTCTGGCCGCTGGCGATCCTGTCGATGGGCGAGTCGTGGCACAACTCCCACCACGCCGACCCGACCTGCGCCCGCCACGGCGTGCGCCGCGGGCAGATTGACGTGTCCGCCCGGGTGATCTGGGCGTTCGAACGTCTCGGCTGGGCCTGGCAGGTGCGCTGGCCCACCGAGCAACGGCTGGCCCGGCTGGCCGTGAAGTCGTCCGCACCGTCGAAGGGATCGTCATGACCTGGGCTCGCCACGCTTCCGAACAGCAACCCGAGACCGGCCCGATCGCCGAGGCACGGGCCCGGATGGCGCAGGACGAGGCGATCGCCAACCACCGCGCGGCGCGCACGGTCGCCGACCACGCGTTGGACGTCCACGACTGCCGCGAGCTGCTCGACATGCTCGGGCTCACCACGAAGAGCGCGGCCTCCGCGCTCTGATTGTTAGAGAAAATATCAAGGAGAAACACATGGCACAGGGCACCGTCAAATGGTTCAACGCCGAAAAGGGCTTCGGCTTCATCGCGCAGGAGAGCGGACCGGACGTCTTCGTCCACTACTCGGAGATCGACGGCAACGGCTTCCGCAGCCTTGAAGAGAACCAGCAGGTGACCTTCGAGATCACGCAGGGCGCCAAGGGCCCGCAGGCGAGCCGCGTCAGCATCGTCTGACCCTCGCGCGACTGTTCAACGGGCCGGTTCCCCACGGGGGACCGGCCCGTTGCCGTTCGCGGGCACTCAGAACGAACCAGCGCCGCCTGGCAACCCCGCGCGCGGCCAGGCAGGCGTACCCACCCGCGCGCCGCGAGGGGAGCCACCTGCTGCCACACCCGCAACCCGCCGCGCGGCTCGGCAGGCGCACCAGTCTCCGGCACGCTGCTTGCGCAGCACCGCCCGCCGCACGGCCCACCCCACCGCCCGGCTCAGCAGCCCGCCTCCAGCGGGCTCACCGCCCCTACCGTCAGGCGGCCGTCAGGTCCGGCAGCCCCGCCGGTGTGCCGGCGTCGATCCACTTCGCCAGGCGGTCGCGCGTGAACAGCTCGTCCAGCACCATGAACGCGGCGCCCACCACCCCGGCCTGGTCACCCAGCGACGAGCGCACGATGCGCAGGTCCCGCGTCGCCAGTGGCAGGGACCGTCCGTAGATCACCTCGCGGATCGTGGCGAGCAGGTGGTCGCCCGCGCCGGCCACGCCACCGCCGATCAGCAGCAGCGACGGGTTGAAGAAGCTCACCAGCATCGCCAGCTGGTCGCCGATCAGCCGTCCCGCGCGCTGGATCAGCTCCAGCGCCGCGCGGTCGCCGTTCTGCGCCGCCCACGCCACGTCTTCCGCCGTGACCACGCCGTTCTCCGCGAGGCGCTCGGCCAGGATGGGGCTGCCGCCGTCCTTCGCCGCGGCCTCGCCGTCCCTGGCCAGCGCGGCGCCGCCGGCAAGCGCTTCCAGGCAGCCGACGTTGCCGCACCGGCACACGACCGAGGTGTCGGCGCGCGCCGCCGTGTGCCCGATGTCGCCGGCGCACCCCTGGCTGCCCCGGTGCAGGTGGCCGCCGGAGATGAGCCCGGCGCCGATCCCGGTGCCGATCTTGACGTAGAGGTAGTCCCGCGCCCCGGCCGCCGCGCCCGCCCGGAACTCGCCGAGCGTCATCGCGTTCACCTCGTTGTCCACCCACACCGGCGCGTTGTGCCGCCGGGCGAAGTGGTCGCGCACCGGGTAGCCGTCCCAGCCCGGCATGATCGGCGGGGCGCTGGGCCGCCCGGTGGCGAACTCGACCGGTCCGGGCAGCCCGATGCCCACACCCCACACCTGGGCGTCCGGCCGGCCGGCCAGCAGGTCGTCGAAGAGGGCGCCGACCTGGGCGAGCACGGGTTCCGGCCCGCGGGCGACGTCGGAGGCCTCGGTGCGCTGCGCGAGCAGGTTCCCGGCGAGGTCGGTGAGCCCGGCGCTGATGCTGGTCGCGCCCAGCTCGGCGGTGAGGATCACCCCGGCGCCGGAGCGGAACCGCAGCTCCCGCGGCGCGCGCCCGCCGCTGGAGGGCCCCAGCTCGCCGTCCTCCAGCAGCCCGGCGCGCATCAGGTGGCCAACGCGCTGGCTGATGACGGTCCGCCCGAGGCCCGACCGCCTGCCCAGCTCCGGCCGGGTCCGCGCGGCGCCGGAGCGCACCAGGTCGAGCACCAGGACCAGATCGTCGAGCTGGTCGGACGGGATGGTTGCGGTCACGGGGGTCCCTTCGCTCGCACTACCCGGAAATTCGTACCAGGCCCGGCGCTCAGCCGGGCGTGACCTCCACCCAGTCGCGGCGGGCGGCGGAGTTCAGGACCGCCTCGGTGATGGCCGTCGCGCGGGCGCCGTCGGCCAGCGTCGGGAGGCCGTCGGGCTTTTCGCCGCGCATCGCGGCGTAGGCGTCGGCGATGAAGCCGGTGAAGGAGTCCAGGTAGCCCTGCGGGTGGCCGGCCGGGACGAGGTTGCGGGAGGTCGCGTCGGCGCCGAGGGCGGGGTCGCCGCGGTGCAGGATCCGCGTCTCCTCGCGCCCGCCCATCCACAGGACCTCCGGATCCTGCTGGTCGAACGCGTACTCGGTGTCCGGCGTGTCGATCCGCAGCTGCAGCTGGTTGCGCCGCCCCGGCGAGATCTGGCTGATCACCGCCGACCCGAACACGCCCTGCTCGGTCTCGAACTGCAGCAGCGCCGCGTCCTCGGTGTCGACCTCGACGCCCGCCCGCACCGGCACGACCCGCGGCAGCACCGCGTGCACCCGCGCGATCCGCTGGCCGGTGACGAATTCCGCCAGATCGCACCAGTGCACCCCGATGTCGCCGAACGCGCGCGACGGCCCGCCGAGCCCGGACCGCACGCGCCAGTTCGTGTCGCTGTCGCGGGAGAGCCAGTCCTGCAGGTAGACGCCGTGGATCAGCCGGACCGGCCCGCCGCGCACGCGGTCCCGCACCTCGCGCACCACCGGGTAGAAGCGGTAGGCGAACGGGACGGCGACCACCCGGTCGGTGTCCCGCCACCGCCGCACGAGGTCGGCGACCTCGGCGCTGCTGGTGCCGACCGGCTTCTCCAGCACGACGTGCTTGCCCGCGTCGAGCGCGATGCGGGTCAGCGGTGCGTGCAGGGCGTTCGGGGTGCAGATGTGGACGACGTCGATGTCCGGGGCGGCCGCCAGCTCCTCGGCGCTGTCGACGGCGGTTCGCGCGCCCAGCTCCGCCGCGGCTTCGCGGGAGCGGGCGGGCGTGGACGCCGCCACCGCGGCCAGGTCCTGCCCCAGTGTGTGCACCGCACGGGCGTGCACGGCTCCGATGAACCCGGCGCCGATAATCCCGGCCCGCAACGGCATGCTCACTTCTCCCCCTGTCGACAGGTCTTCTGCACTACTGAAATCATCTAATGCATACCGTGAACAAAAGTCAAGCCGCAAAAAGGGGCGTCGTCCTCGACCAGCCTGGGGGTCACTGGGAGAACGACGCCTCCACCATCATAGCCGCTTCCCGGCGGGGCGTGCAGGGTGAACGGATCCGGACACGAAGAAGGCCGGCGAGCCCCCAGGCCCCGCCGGCCGCGCATCCGCTTCAGCGGATGACGTGGGCCAGAATAGGGGCTGGACACCTCGGTTTGTCAACGGCTCCCGGCTGACTCAGAATGGCTGCCGACCACCGGCCGTCCGCCAAGGCGGACGATCCCTTCGAGCACGAGGAACTCCATGGACCAGGGCGGGCAGGAGGGCGGCTCACTCGCCGCCAAGATCACGCACCTGATCACCACCCTCTACCCCGAGGGCAGGCCCGGGTACGCGAAGCTCGCGGCGCAGATCCGCGAGCGCACGGGGGCGACGCTGTCGAGCACCTACCTGTGGGAGCTGGCCAGCGGCCGCAAGCGCAACCTGACGCAGGACACGCTGGGCACGCTCGCGGCGTTCTTCGGCGTGCCCGCGGAGTACTTCCTGGACGACGCGGTGACCTCCCGTGTCGACGCCCAGCTCGAGCTGGCGCAGGCGCTGCGCAACCACAAGGTCCGGTCCATCGCGCTGCGCGCGGACGGGCTGTCCGACGATACCCTGGACGCGCTGCTGGCCATGGTCACCGAGGCCCGCAAGATCGAGCGGCTCGGGCCGCCTGCCGAGCAGCCGGAGGACGAGCCGGGCGCGTAGACCGGGCAGGCGCCGCGCCGGCTCGCGGACGACGCGCGAGCGGAGGTGACGGCAGCGCGATGGTGACGCGACGCGACCTGCGACGGTGCCAGGCCCTGGTGGCCGACCTGCCGCTGCCCCAGCCGTTTTCGGTGCCCGCGCTGGTGGACGCCCTCGCGGCGCGGCGCGGCCGCCCGATCCACGTGCGCACGCTGCCGCCCGGGTCCGGCAGGTTGGCGTGCGGGGCGTGGATCCGGCTGGCGACGGCGGACGTGATCTACGTCGAGGAGAAGACGAGCCGGGTGCACCGCGACCACATCGTGCTGCACGAGATCGGCCACCTGCTGTGCGACCACAGCGGCACCGGCGGCGGGGCGCACCCGTTGGCGCGGGTGCTGCCGGACCTGTCGCCGGACCTGATCGAGCGGCTGCTGACCCGCACCGGGTACACCACGGAGGAGGAACAGGAGGCCGAGCTGGTCGCGAGCCTCATCCGGACCGCCGCGCAGGCCCGCGCCACCTGGACGACGACCGGAGCACTCCGCGAGTTCGAAACGGCGCTCGGCCTGCGCGGGACGTGGGAGTGACCGGCGCGCGGCCGGGGCCGGTGGGAGCAGGCGGTGTGCTGCGCGGGATTGCCCGGCTCCCGGCGGTTCCGGCAAGCGTGTCTGGCGCCGCGACCGGTCGCGCTACCAGCAACCGCGCCGGTCCCAGCACCGCACCGGATCCGCGCCACTGCCCCGCGCCACGCCGTGGAGGCCATCCGTGAACCCGGCCGTCCTGCAGAGCGCGAGCACCGACCTCCTCGTCGCCGGCACCCTGCTCCTCTGGGTCTCGCTGCTGATCCGCGCCCCGGCCGCCCGGCGCTCGCCTCCGCGGCGGCGCATGCTCATCGCGATCGCCAGCCTCGCCACCTCGATCACGGTCGCCCTCGATCCGGTCACCGGCCTGGTCAACCGCGCGCTCCGGCTCGGCGACACGTGCGGCATCGTGGTCAACGTCTGGGGCGTGGTCAGCTCCGCGCTCATCCTCGACTTCGTCCTCGCCGCCACCTCCCGCCGCCGCCCGCTGCTGGTCTACGGCGCCGCCGCCTTGGTGAGCGCTGCCTTGCTGCTGCTCAACACCGGCGCCACCGCGGCGGCCTGCGTCACCCAGGCGGACGCGCCGTGGTTCGACCTGTTCTGGCTGCTGCTCTGCCTCGCGCACGTGCTGGGCACCGGCCCCGCCGCGGTCCTGTGCGCCCGCTACGGCCGCCGCGCCACGACCCGTCCCCTGCGCGCCGGCCTGTACGTGCTCGCCACCGGCTTCGCGTCCTCGACCGTCTTCTGGGGCCTGGTCGCGCCCGCCTACCTGGTCACGCGCTCACCGTGGGTGGCGGCGACGTTCCCGCTCAACGTCGCGGTCACCGCGTGGGTGATGGCGCTCGGCACGGCCCTGCCGCAACTGCTGCGGCTGCACCGGTCCGTGCACGACCGCCGCACCCTGCGCAGGCTGGAACCGTTGTGGCGGCGGCTGGTCGCGGCGGTGCCGCAGGTCCACCTGCCGGAGAACGGCCGCTGGGCCAGCGACCTGCGGCTGTACCGCCGGGTCATCGAGATCCGCGACGCGGTCCTGGTCCTGCGCGACTACGTCGCCCCGGCCACGCTCGCGGCGGCCCGCGCGCACGCCGGCTCCGAAGCCCTCGCCACGGCCTGCTGGCTCCCGCTGGCCGAAGCTGCCAAACGACGCGGCGCGCACCCGCGCACAGCGCCCCCGCCGGGCGAGGACTGCTCGGGCGACGAGTGGGCCGACGAGGTCGGCTTCGCGCTCACCCTCGCCGAGCACCAGGACTCCGCTCTGGTCCGGTCCTTCCGGCCGGACGCCGAGCTCACTCAGCGGTAGTAGCCCTCCACCGGCACGCGCGCCTCCTCGAACAGGAACGGGCCCTCCTGCGGCACCGGCTTCGCCACGACGGGCGCGGTTGGCTCCTTCAGACTCTCCAGCTGCTCACCGGACAACGCGAACACCACGCGCCCCAGCCCGGACCGCGCCAGCGCGCCCGCGCACATCCCGCACGGCTGGCAACTGGTGTACATCGTGGTGCCGGCCGCCGTCTCCGGGTCCAGCTCACGCGCCGCCCACCGGGCCAGTTTCTGCTCGGGGTGGGCGGAGATGTCCCGGTCGGTGATCGTCGTGTTGCGGTCCTCGGCGAGGATCCGCCCGTCGGGACCGACCAGCAGCGACCCGAACGGCGGGTTGCCCGACGCCCGGGCCTCCCCCGCCAGCTCGATCGCACGCCGCAAATACTTCTCGTCGTCGGACATCAGCCCTCCAGATGGGCGCGGACAGTCGCCAGCGCCTGCCACGCGGCCTGCGGCCGCAACGTTTCCGCCGGGTCACCACTGAACGGGTCGAGCACCACGGTCTCCGCGCCCAGCACCCGCAACTCTTCGAGGTCGGCCACGATCTGCTCGATGGTGCCCTCACCGGCCAGCCGCTCCCCGGTGATCGGCTGGCCGGTCAGGCGCAGCGCGATCCGCGGCACCAGCGACGGCACCGGCTGGCCCGCTTCGTCGGCCAAGGCCTTCAGCTTCCCGGTCGCCGACCGGAACCACTCGGGCGCGAACCGCAGCGGGTGCCACGGCTCACCTCGCCGCACCGCCCGCCGCATCGCCGCGGGGCTGTTCCCGCCGATCCACAACGGGATCTGCGCGGTGCGGTACCCGGGATCGGCCCACGCCTCGCGCAGCGCGTCGAGGTACTCGTCGGTCAGCGCGCCGCGCCGCTCGAACGGCACGCCCAGCGCCGCGAACTCCTGGCGCGCCCAGCCGACCCCGACGCCGAGCACCAGCCGCCCACCGCTGAGGGCGTTCAGGTTCGCCGCCATGCGCGCGGTCAGCAGCGGGTGCCGGTAGGGCAGGACGAGCACCGTGGTGCCGAGCCGGATCCGCTCGGTCACGCCGGCCAGCCAGGACAAGGTCGTGAACGGCTCGTAGAACGGCGCCGGGTACTGCTCCGCCACGTCCGCCGTGATCGCCACGTGGTCGGACACCATCAGCAGGTCGTAACCCAGCCCCTCCACCGTCCGGCCCCAGTCGCGCAGCACGCCCGGATCCGTGCCTGGGCCGAAGTTCGGAACATTCACACCGATTCGCACGGCATCCAGGTTAGGCAGCGATCACCGGCACGCACACCGATTCCTTGCGGTCTTCCCGGCCGTCCACCGTGGATCTCCCGGTATTTTCGGCGTATGACCGAGACTCTCGACGCGACCGACTGGGCGATCCTCACCGAGCTGCAGCGGGACGGCCGGGTGCCGCTGACCGAGCTGGCCCGCCGGGTCAACCTCAGCGCCTCCGCGACGACCGAACGGGTCAAGCGGCTCGAAGCGTCGGGCGTGATCACCGGCTACCGCGCGGAGGTCGACCTCGGCAAGGTCGGGTACCCGGTGCTCGCCGTGGTGCGGCTGAAGTACCCGGGCAGCAGGCACGAGCCGCTGCACCGGCTGCTCGCCGAGCGCTGCGAGATCCTGGAGTGCCTGCGCACCACCGGCGACGACTGCTACACGCTGAAGGTCGCGGCCGCCTCGATGGAGCACCTGGAGGAGGTCGCGGACCAGCTGGCGCAGTTCGGGAGCACGACGACGAGCGTGGTGTACCGGCGGACGCTGCCCGCGCGCGGTCCCGCCGGACCGCCGGCAGTCAGACCAGCGGTCGTCCCGAACGCAGGCGGCGGCGCAGGTCCCAGAGGTAGGCGTTGAACGGGAACTCCCGCAGGAGCTTCGGCGACAGGCGCACCCCCAGTCCGACCGCCGTGAGCACCCGCTCGAACCGGCGCTGGTCGCGTGGCGTCCAGTCGAGCTTCATCTCCTCCCGGAACCGGCCGGGCAGGAACCCGGTGGTGACGAACCGGTTGACCGGCCCCAGCGTGCGGCTGACGAAGCCGGGCAGGAACTTCAGGTCGGCGATGTCGAGCAGGTGCTGCCGCACGGTGTCGTCGATCGAGATCTCGGCCAGCGCCTCGGTCCAGTACTCCTCGAAGGCCCGCCGGTCGGCGGGCCACATGTCCTCCTTGACCTGCAGCGTGGTGCCCAGCCGCGCGGAGCTCCGGTAGATCTCCTCGGTCTGCTCGGGCGTCAGCGGCCCGATGAACGCCTCGTAGACGTCCTCGAACCCGCGGTACAGGCACGCGGCGACCCACAGTTGCAGCTTCGGGTCGAAGGCGTTGTAGGACACCGGGCTGGACGGGGTCGAGCGGACCCGCGCGTGCGAGGCGTTCACGGCCTTGCGGTAGGCCTTGCGCTCCTCGTCGGTGCCCAGCGCGGCCACGGCCAGGTAGGTGACCGTGGTCCGGCTCCGCTTGATCGGGTGCTTGAACAGGTTCCCGCTGTCCACGCGGCTCTCGTACACGCCGTAGCCGACGGCGGGGTGCGCGAGCTGCATGATCACGTTCGCGGCCCCGGCCAGCAGGCCGGCCCCGATCATCGCGTCGTCGAGGCGGGATGCGGCAGCCTGGGCCATCGTCGGCCTCCAATTCTGCTCACGTGTGTTCGCAGATATTGCAGCGCGGCCGGCGCGCACCTGTCAAGATGGGGGTGTGGAATCGACATCGCTGCGCACCTACGGCGGCGTCGCGGGCGAGGACCGGCAGGCCGAGCGCCGCGCGCAGCTCGTCGAGGCCGGCCTGGAACTCCTCGGTGCGCGCGATGGCGACCGGAACCTGACCGTGCGGGGCGTGTGCCGCGAGGCGGGGCTGGCCGCGCGGTACTTCTACGAGAACTTCGCCGACCGGGACGCGCTCGCGGTCGCGGTGTACGACTCCGTGGTCGAGGGCATCGCGGCCACGACCCTGGAGGCCGTCCAGTCCGCGCCCGGCGACGCGCGCGCCAAGACCCACGCCGGGCTGAGCCGCCTGGTCCGCACGATCGCCGAGGATCCACGCAAGGGCTTCCTGCTCTTCTCCCCCAGCCTGAACAACACCGTGCTGGCCGAGCGGCGCGCCGCGTCCGCGCGGTGGTTCGCCGGCCTGCTCGGCCTGCAGGCCCGCGAGTTCTACGGGATGCCTTCCACGGCGCGGCTGGACCTGCTCGCCGAGATGCTGGTCGGCGGGCTGTCCCAAGCACTGACCTCGTGGCTGGACGGCAACCTCGAACTGTCCGAAGAGGACCTGGTGGAGCACTGCACCGAGGTCTTCCTCGCCGTGTCGAAGATCGCCTGAGGCCGTTACCTAACGATCGCTAATGAGCTATCGTCGGGACCGGACCACTGGAGGTGCCGCCGATGACCGCCGTCCGGATCGCGAACTTCTCCGGCTATCTCGGGGACCGCTTCACGGCGATCGACGAGGCGATGAGCGGTGACCCGGTCGACGTCCTGATCGGCGACTACCTCGCCGAGGTCACCCTGGCCGCCCTCGCAACCGGCTACCGGCGCGACCCCGAGCGCGGCTACGTCGAGTACTTCGTCGACCAGATCCGCCCGCACCTGGCCGCGATCGCGCGGCGCGGCGTGAAGGTCGTGACCAACGCGGGCGGCTTCCACCCCGCCGCGCTCGCGGAGAAGCTGCGCAAGGTCGCCGCCGACGAGGGTGTGTCGCTGCGGATCGCGCACGTCGAAGGCGACAACGTGCTGTCCCGGCTGGGCGAGTACGCCGACGCCGGGCACCGGCTGGAGAACCTGGACACCGGCGAGCCGCTGGCGTCCTGGGGGCACGAGCCGCTGGCCGCGAACGCCTACCTGGGCGGCTGGGGCATCGCGGCCGCGCTCGCCGAGGGCGCGGACATCGTGGTGTGTGGTCGCGTCGCGGACGCCTCCCTGGTCACCGGGCCTGCCGCGTGGTGGCACGGCTGGGCGGTCGACGACTGGGACGCGCTCGCCGGCGCGGTCACCGCCGGCCACGTCATCGAGTGCGGTTCGCAGGCCGTGGGCGGCAACTTCTCCGGCTTCACCCGCATCCCGGACATGCTGGTGCCGGGTTTCCCGATCGCCGAGGTCGCCGCGGACGGCAGCAGCGTGATCACCAAGCACGCCGGGCACGGCGGCGCGGTCACCGTCGACACCGTGACGGCGCAACTGGTCTACGAGATCCAGGGCCCGCGTTACCTCAACCCGGACGTCACGGTGCACCTGGACACCGTGCGGCTGACCGCGGCCGGGCCGGACCGGGTCGCGGTCACCGGCGCCACCGGCTCCCCGCCCCCGCCGACGACGAAGGTCGCGGTGTTCGCCGCGATCGGCCACACGCTCGTCAACACCGTCTACGTCACCGCGCCGGACGTGGACGCGAAGGTCGCCCTGCTGCGCGCGCAGATCACGCGGGACCTGCCCGAGGGCGTCGAGCTGGACATCACGCGCCTGGGCACCGCGGCCACCGACCCCGAGACGCAGTGGGACGCGACGGTCGCGTTGCGGGTGATGGCCGTCGCCGCGACCCCGGAGCCGCTGGCGAAGCTGAACCTGCCCGCGCGGCTGGGATCGCTGTACCTGCAGAGCATCCCGGGCTTCTACCACGACGGCGGCGCCGGGCTGACCGGCCGCAGCAGGCCCCGCATCGACTACTGGCCCGCGCTGCTGCCGATGTCGGAGGTGGCGCACCGCGTCGTCCTCGACGACGGCCGCACGCTGCCGATCGGGCCGCCGCCGTCCGCGCCGGTCCAGCCGCAGCCGGTGCACCCCGAACCCGCCGAGCGGCCGCTGCCGGACCGGGTCCGGAAGGCGCCGCTGGGCGCGGTCGCCTACGCCCGCAGCGGCGACAAGGGCGGCAACAGCAACGTCGGGGTGTGGGTGCCGGACGAGCGCGCGTGGCCGTGGCTGCGGCAGGCGCTGTCCACGGCGGAGCTGCGGAAGCTGCTGCCGGAGGCGGCGGAACTGGACATCGTCCGGCACGAGTTCCCGCACCTGCGGGCCGTCCACTTCGTCCTGCGCGGCCTGCTCGGCACCGGCGGGTCGGCGAACCTGCGTGCCGACCAGGTCGGCAAGGCCGTCGGCGAGTACCTGCGCGCCAAGCACGTCCCGATCCCCGAGGAGCTGCTCGACGATGTCGCTCACTGACCGCATCACCGCCGCCGTGGCCGAGCCGGCCACGAGCGACGAGTTCGACCCGCACGCCGAGCTGACCGAGGTGCTGGCCGGGATCGGGATGAGCCCGGCCGACACCGGCGGCGCGATCACGTTCCGCGGGGCGGACCCGGTGGTGCCGAGCACGCTGCGGCTGGGCGGGTCGGCGGCGATCGCGCTGGCCGCGAAGTCCGCCGCGATCGCGAAGCTGTGGCGGTCGCGTGGCGGCGACGGGCAGGACATCGCGGTCGACCTGCGGGTGGCGCCGCACCGGTTGTGCCCGTTCTACGACCGGAAGTGGGAGCTGCTCAACGGTCACCCGGCGAGCGCCCCGGCGAACCCGTCGCAGGCGCTGGGTTTCCGCTTCTACCGCACGGCGGACGACGAGTGGGTGATGCCGCTCAACCCGTACCCGAAGATCAAGCTGGCGGCGCAGAAACTGCTCGGCGTGCCCGACGACACCGAGGCGGTCGCCGCGGCGATCGCGAAGTGGCGGGGCCGGGATCTGGAGAGCGCGGCGGTCACGGCGGGCGCGGTGCTGCCGATGCTGCGCACGCCCGCGGAGCTGATGGCCGAGCCGCACTACCGCGAGGTGCTGGCGGACCTGCCACTGGTGGAGGTCACGAAGATCGGCGACAGCGCGCCGGAACCGCTCGGCCCGGCGAAGGACCCGCTGGCCGGGGTGCGGGCGCTCGGGATGGGGCACGTCATCGCGGGCGCCGGGGTGGGCCGGGCGCTCGCGCTGCACGGCGCGGACGTGCTGAACGTGTGGCGCCCCAACGAACTCGAGCACGACGTCACCTACATCACGGCGAACGTGGGGGTGCGGTCGGCGACGGTCAGCCCGTACGAAGCAGAAGGCGCCGGGCTGTTGCGGTCGCTGCTGCGGGACGCGGACGTCTTCTACGCCAACCGGCGGCCGGGCTACCTGGCCAAGATCGGGTTCTCGGCGGAGGAGGCCGCGGCGGTGCGGCCCGGCATCATCCACGCGACCGCGTCGCTGAACGGGGAACAGGGCCCGTGGGCGGACCGCGTGGGGTTCGACCAGAGCGCGGGCAGCCTGGTCGGGATGATGCACCTGGAGGGCGACGGGGTGCGGCCCGCGCTGCCGCCGATCCTGGTGGTCAACGACTACATCGTGTCGTGGCTGCTGGCGGCGGGGATCGTGGAGGCGCTGACGCGGCGCGCCCGGGACGGCGGCAGCTACCGGGTGCACGTGTCCCTGACGCGGGCCGCGCTGTGGATCCTGAGCCTGGGCGTGTTCGACAAGGCGTACGCGACGGAGACCGCGGGCCGCGGGGAGGAGCACGCGTACCTGGACCCGGAGACGTTCACCGCCGAGACGCCGCTCGGGCACTACCAGGGCGTCACCGACCAGGTCCACATGTCCGCGACGCCGGGCCACTACCGGACGGTGCTGGTGCCGCGCGGTTCGTCACGGGCGGAGTGGCTGGGGTAGCACCACTGGTCCACATCGAACGAGGAGGAGGCCGGCGATGACCGGATACTGGCTGCGCCGGATCGAGCGGTGCGACCCCGAGCGGGACCACCAGGAGATCTACCGCATCTCCATCGGCTTCGAGTTCCCCTGGGACTACCAGCGGGCGCTGGAGTTCGCCCTGTTCCGCACGTACTGCGTGCCGAGCATATCGCGGTTGCTCGCCGCGACGGGCGAATTCGAGAAGCGGCCGCAGAAGCGCTACGACGACACCGCCCTGCTGATGGCGGAGCTGGCCGAGAACGGGTACGACTCGCCGCGCGGGCGGGAGGCGCTCAGCACGGTCAACCGGATGCACGGCCGGTACCGCATCAGCAACGACGACATGCTGTACGTGCTGTCGACGTTCGTCTACGACCCGATCGACTGGATCGACGAGTTCGGCTGGCGGCCGCTGCACGAGAACGAGCGCCAGGCGGCCTACTTCTACTTCCGGGAAGTCGGCCGCCGCATGGGCATCAAGGACGTCCCCGGCGACTACGATTCCTTCCGGAAGTTCAAGGACGCCTACGAAGAGGCGAACTTCGTGTACTCGGCGGACAACAACCGGATCGGCCGGTACACATTGGACCTGTTCTGCGCGTGGTACCCGAAACCGCTGCGGCCCGCGGTCGCGATGGGCGCCAAGAGCCTGCTCGACGACCGGATGCTGGCGGCGTTCGGGTTCCGGCCGAGCCCGGCGTGGGTGGGGCGCGCGGCACGGGCCGGCCTGCACGCGCGATCAGCGGTGGTGCGGCTGCTGCCGCCGCGGCGGAAGTCGAAGCTGCTGAACTCGAAGGTGCGCAGCTACCCCGGCTACCCGAAGGGGTACTCGCCATCGGACCTCGGCGCGCCGGAGCCGCCGGCCGATATCGACCCATCCTTGCTGCGGCGGCGACCGCGCTGATTCCGATATGGGCTCCGGAAGCTGTCCCCACTCCCGAACAGCGCCTCGATCTCGTGGGCGAACCGGTCGGGCGGCACGCGGCGCTTCAGCTTCAGCGTGGGGAGCGCTACGCGGGTGGTTGCGGGACGGCGCGGCCGCACCCCTGTGGTCGCGCCGTCCCGGGTCTACTTGGTCGCCGCCTCGAAGAACCACGCGACCGTCAGCGCGCCCGGGTCCGTGACGCCCCGCGCGTGCTCGCCGACGTAGCTCGCCCGGCCGCGCTTCGCCAGCAAGGCCTCCGTCGAGCGGGCTCCGGCGTCGGCCGCGGCGGCGGCGTCCTTCAGCGCGGTTTCCACGTCGGCGCCCCGCTCGGCCGCGGCGGCCAGTGCCTCCGCCGCCGGCACCATCGCGTCGACCATCGTCTTGTGGCCCACCTCCGCGCCACCCAGACGACGGACCGTCGCTTCCGCTTCGCCCGCGGCGCGCGCCAGGCTCCGCGCCGACACCTCGTCCCCGAGGCCCTTCGCGAACTCGCGGAACCACATCCCGAACAGCGGGCCGCTGGTGCCGCCCGTGTGCAGGAATGCGTTCGACACCGCGGTGAACACCTCACCCGGGGTGCGCGGGTCGTCCGCGGTCAGGTTCGCCCGCACCTTCGCCAGCGCGGACCGGAGGTTGGTGCCGTAGTCGCCGTCACCGGCGCGCCGGTCCAGCTCCGTCAGCTCGGCGCCACGCTCGTCGATGACGGCGGCGAACCGCTCGATCCAGGCACGAGTGTCCACAATGGTCTCCTTCACCACGTCAGGGCCGGCGTGCGGACCGGCGCGTCCCACAGGGCCAGCAGTTCGTCGTCGGCGCGCAGCAGCGTGATCGAGCAGCCCCGCATGTCCAGCGCGGTCACGTACGAGCCCACCAGCGCGCGCCCGATGCGCACCCCCAGCCCGTCCAGGAACCCGCCCAGCTCGCGGTGCACCACCGACAACTCCAGACCGTGCGTCGCCCCGAGGCCGTTGACGATCGCGATCACCTCGTCGCCCCGGTCCAGGCCGAGCGCGGCCACCAGCGGCTTCGTCAGATCGCCCACCAGCTCCCGCACCGGCGCGAACGGGCGCCGCCCGACGCCGTGCTCGCCGTGGATGCCGACCCCGAACTCGATCTCGCCGTCGGGCAGGTCGAACGACGGCCGGTCCTGTCCCGGCTGCGTGCACGCCTCCAGAGCCAGCGCCAGCGTGCGCGCCGACGACACGATCCGCTCCCCCAGCGCGGCCAGCTCGTCCAGCGACGCGCCGTTCTCCGCGGCCGCGCCGCAGATCTTCTCCACCGCGACGACCGCCGCCGTGCCGCGACGGCCCGGCGCGCCGTCCTCCTGGCCGTCGGTGGCGAGGTCGTCGTCGACCAGGACGGTGCGGGTCTCGATGCCGTCGTCGGCGGCCAGCTCGGCGGCGATGCGGAAGTTCAGCACGTCACCGGTGTAGTTCTTGACGATCAGCAGCACCCCGCGGCCGCGGTCGGCGGCGGCGATGGCGGCGCGGATCTGGAACGCGGTCGGGCTGGCGAACACCGCGCCCGGCACGGCGGCGTCCAGCATGCCGCTGCCGACGAAACCGGTGTGCAGCGGCTCGTGCCCGGAGCCACCGCCGGAGACCAGCGCGACCTTGTCCGCCTGCCGCGCGCGGACCACGTACGCCGGGTCCTCGTGGTAGCGGACGAGGTCCGGGTGCGCGCGTTGGAGCCCCTCGAGGGCCTCCCGGACGAAGTCGTCCGGATCGTTCACGAGCTGGCGTGCCGCCATGCCACCCCTCCGTCATCGTCGACTGTCATTCGACATTATCGAATGTCTTCCGAAGATAGAACGACGCGGGACTGTTGTAAAGTGCGGCTGGCAGGAGGGTGCGCCGATGATCCAGTCCGTCGACCGGGCGGTCCGCGTGCTCGGCGTGCTGCAGGCGGAACGGCGGCTGAGCCTGTCCGAGATCGCCGCCCGGCTCGCGCTGGCGCCGTCCACAGTGCACGGCATCATCAAGACCCTGCAGGCCCACGGTCTGGTGCTGCAGGACCGCGACTCCGCCCGCTACCGGCTCGGGCCGGCGGTGCTCAAGCTGGGCAACGTCTACCTCGACACCCTCGAACTGCGGTCCCGCGCGCTCACCTGGGCGGCGGAGCTGGCGCGCACGACCGGCTGCGCGGTGCGGACCGGGGTGCTGCTGCCGGGCGAGGTGATGATCGTGCACCACGAGCCGCGTCCGGACGGGTCCCGCCAGATGCCGGAGGTCGGGATCGTCATCCCGGCGCACGCGAGCGCGCTGGGCAAGGCGATGCTGGCGTGGTCGCCCGGCCTGGCGCCGGAGCCGCTGCGCAGCATGACCCGGGACACCATCACCGACCCGGCGGAACTGGCCGCGCACCTGGAGCAGGTGCGCGGCGAGGCGCTGGCGACCGAGGTGGAGGAGGCGGTGATCGGCGAATGCTGCGTGGCCGCGCCCATCTTCGATGCCGGGCAGGACATCGCCGGGGCGATCGGCGTGGTGGTGCCGATGACGGACTGGCCGGCCGAAGCCGCCGTACCAGGCGCGGTGCGCGAGGCGGCCCGCGCGATCTCCCGCGAGCTGGGCGCGCCGTCCTGGCCCCCGGCGGGGTGAAGGCGCCATGACCTGGACGGGCGAGCTGCTGCGGATCTTCACCGCCGAGACCGCCGGGGCCGCGATGGTGGAACTGGACGAGGCGGTCCTCGTCGCGGGCCACGGCATCGAGGGCGACCGGTACGCCACCGGCCGCGGCCTCTACTCGACGCGCCCGCACGAGGACCGGCAGGTCACCCTGATCGAGGAGGAGACGCTGGTCGCCCTCGCCCGTGACCACGAGCTCACCCTCGAACCCGGGGAGACTCGCCGCAACCTGCTCACCCGCGATGTGCCGCTGAACCACTTGGTGGGCAAGCACTTCCGCGTGGGCGGCACCGTGCTGTTCGGCGGACGGCTCAACGTGCCGTGCCGCTACCTGGAGAACCTGCTCGGCAAGCCGGTGTTCGCACCGCTGGCGAACCGGTCCGGGCTCAACTGCCGCATCGTCACCGGCGGCACGATCCGGCCAGGCGACCGCATCCTGCCCGCATGATCGCGTCCCCGCCGGGTACCCGGCCGACATGACGACCTCACCGTTCGAACCCGACCCGTACCTGGGCGAAGAGCGCATCGCCGCCGCGGATGCCGGTCCCGGCGCGCCCGAGCCGGCGCCCGGGTTCGGGCCCCGCGGCGGCAACGAAGAAGACGAGCACCGCGGCGAAACGGCGGACCAGGAGCGCGAAGACTCCTGATCCGCCGTCCGCCAGCGGAATCAGTACGGGCAGGTCGACCGGTACTCCTCGATCGCCAGGCCGCTCGGGTTCGGGCAGAGGAACTGGTCGTAACGCGTGTCGTTGTCGATGAACCGCTTGAACCACGAAATCATGTACTTCGCCATCGTGGTGTTGGACGTGTTCGGGAAGAAGTGCGACGCGTTGTTCAGCTCCATGTACGCCTTGTCCAGCGAGCTGGGCAGCGACGTGTAGAACGGCTCGGAGTGCGTGGCGACCGGCGCGACCGAGTCGGACTCGCCGCCGATGATGAACGTCGGCACCTGCACGCTGGAGAAGTTCTTCCGCAGGTTCCACGGCGCGAGCGGGACGGCCGCCTGCAGGCTGGGCCGTTCGTCGGCCGCCTCCAGGGTGCCGCCACCACCCATCGAGTGGCCCGCGACGCCCAGACGGCTGCTGTCGATGCGGCTGCGCACCGTGCTGCGCTGCGTGAGGTAGTCCAGCGCGGCGAGCAGCTGGTCACCCCGGCTGGACGGCTGGTCGTAGCGGGTGATCGTGTCGATGGTGAACACGACGAACCCCTGCGAGGCCAGGCGCGGCCCGATCCAGGCGATGCTGGACTGGTCCGCCGTGTACCCCGGCGAGATCGCGACCGCGCCGAACGTGCCCTGGCTGGTGTCGGTCGGGTAGTAGATGGTGCCCCCGCCGAAGCCGCTGACGGCCAGCGACGAAACCGTGGTCTGCGAGACGGCGAACGGGCCACGGCTGGCCTCGATGCTCGTCTCGGTGGGGTCGGGCCCGCGCTCGTACGGGTTGTCGGCGGCCTGGGCGGAGGCGGTCGCGGTGGCGGTGCCCGCGACCAGGGCCAGCGCCGTGACCAGCCGGGCCAGGTGTCTTGGTGAACGTGCCATGCGTTCGAACTCCCTTTCCGTGAGAGGGGAACCAGGGAACTCTGGCAAAGGCCGCCAACCACGCGCATCGGTGAAATCGCCAGTCAGCGGAAGCGGGCGGCCAGCTCCACGCGGGACCGGATGCCGAGGCGCGCGAAGATGTTGCGCAGGTGGTGGTCGACCGTGCGGTGGCTGATCACCAGCTGCGCCGCGATCTCCCGGTTGGTCGCGCCCTCGGCGACCAGCCGGGCGATCTGCAGTTGCTGCGGCGTCAGGTCCGCCGGCTTGGCGCAGCCCGGCACCGACTCCCCCGCCGCCCGCAGCTCAGCCGTCGTGCGCTCGGCCCACCGCGGCGCGTCGTAGCGCTGGAAGATCTTCAACGCGTCCCGCAGCAGCTCCCGCGCGGCCCGCGCCTTGCGGTTGCGGCGCAGCCGGTGTGCGTAGAACAGCTCGGTCTTGGCCAGTTCCAGCGCGGTCTGGCTGGCGCGGTGCAGCTCGATCGCGGTCTCGAAGTGCTCGTCGGCGTCCGGTTCGCCGAGCAGCGCGCGGCAGCGGTGCGACAGGGCCATCCGGACGTCGCTGCCGGTGCTGCGGGCCCAGTCCTCGTACGGGGCCAGCGCCTTGGCTGCCTTCACGGTCTGCCCGCAGCGGGCGGCGGCCTCGACGAAGTGCGGCGTCGCCATCGCCCGGATCCCCGGGTGCACCCGGCCGGTGCCGGCCGCCATCAGGCGGAACCGGTCCAGCGCGTCCTCCGGCCGGTCCTCCGCGAGGTCGACACACGCCGAAGCCCACGTGCTCAGCGCGCCGGGCCGCCCGAGCCCGCGGGTGGCGACCTCGTGCCCGGCCGTGTCCAGCCGCGCCTGCGCGGTCTCCCGGTCGCCGCGCAGGGACGCCTCCAGCGCGAGGATCGTCAGGTGGTCGACCGCCGAGTTCGGCTGGCCGATCGTGCGTGCCATCCGCAGCCCCTCCAGCGCGCTGGACAGCGCCGCCGAATGCCGGTCCAGCAGCAGCTCCGACACCGCCACGTACACCAGCGCCCATGGCACGACCGCGGTGGTGCCGCGGCTGCCCGCCGAGGTGACCGCGCCGACGGCCAGTTCGTGTGCGCGAGCGGCGTCGCCGAGCGTGTAGGCGGCCTGGCTCGCCCAGATCTTCGCCACCGGCTCGTCCAGCACCCCGCCGAGCCCGACGACCCGGCGCAGCGGTGCGGCCGCGCGGTCGTGCCGTCCGCGGAAGGCGTCGCTCATGCCGGCGAAGTGGTCCAGGATCAGCCGGGTGCGTGGCGAGTCGTCGGGGCGGCGCAGCTGCTGCGCGCGGTCGGCGATCGCGTAGTACCGCACGTAGTCGCCGGCCAGGCAGCTCGCCTCGCCGGCCAGCATCAGCGCGGTGAGGGCGTGGTCGCGCTGGGCCCCGGCGAGCTGGTTCGCCGCGACGAGCAACGTCTGGCTGGCCACCGCGGGCATGCCCTCGCGCATTTCGAGGCTGCCCTGGAGCAGGTCGGCCACGCCGCGCACGGACGTGCCCCGCGCCAGCGGACGGGCCTGGCGCAGCAGCGCCCGCGCCCGCCGGGGCCGCCCGGCCAGCCAGAACTCCGACGCCGACTCCAGCAGCTCGCCCGCCAGCCGCGGGTCCGCGCCCCCGGCGAGCGCGGCCCGGTGCCAGGTGCAGCGCAGCCGGTGCCGGTCCGGGTCCAGCACGGACAGCAGCAGGGTGTGGGTGGCGCGCCGGTCGGCCAGTGGCGCCTCCTCGCGGATCAATGCCTGCAGCAGCGGGCTGGCGGTGAGGACGTGATCGCCGTCCAGGCGGACGAACCCGGCCGTCCGGGCCTCCTCCAGCGCGCGGAGGTCCACTCCGGACCGTTCGGTGGCGCGCACCAGGGTGTCCACGTCCAGCCAGTCGTCGAGCGCCGCCATCAGGGCGATCTCGCGGGCGCCGCGATCCAGCGCGGCGAGCCGCTCGCGGACGGCGCGGCGCAGGCGGCTGTGCGGCGGGATCCGTCCCTCGGCGGCCAGCTCGGTGAGGGCGAGCGGGTTGCCGGAGGCCAGGTCGAGCAGGTCCGGGACGGGTTCGGGGACGCCGTGGTCGGCGAGCACCTGGGCGCTGTCCTCCGCGCCGAGCGGTTCGAGCCACACCGCGGGGACTCCGTCGAGCGGCGTCCCGGCCGTGAACACCACGAGCACACCGGCGCCGGACAGCCGGCGGGCCGCGAAGGCCAGCGCCTCGCGTGATTCGGGGTCGAGCAGGTCGGCGTCGTCGACCAGGCACAACAACGGCGCGGCTGCGGTCAGGGCCGCGTGCACGGCGCGGCCGAGCGCGAGCGGCTCCGCGGGGAGATCGGTCAGTTCCGGCAGGAGCTGGAGCAGGCCGCAGTGGGCGAGGTGCCGTTCGGCCGCCACGCCCCTGGCCTCGCGGACGCCGAACCCGGCCGCCTCGGCCCTGGCCGCGGCGAGCAACGCCGTCCGGCCCGAACCCGGCTCACCGAGCACGACGAAACCGCCGCCGCGGCCGTCCCGGGCGTCCCCGAGCGCGCGGCGGAGCACCGTCAGCTCACGATCGCGACCACGCAGAACCACCTGGTCAACGGCGCCCATGGCGTCATCGTGCCCCGCGCCCCCGGCCGTCCGTAAGGGACTGTTGTGGGGAACTCACGCGGCCGCCGCTTTTTGAGCCAGGAACACGCACGCGGATGACAAGTTTTCCGGCGCCGCGAGGCTCAGGGGGCCAGCCGCGGGCTGTCTGGCAACCCGGGTCAGTAATTCCCCGCCAGCCCCCCGACCACCCTCGGGACGGCAAGCCCGTAGACCGGCCACCCGCGGACCGGCCCGGCGGGCCGCTACGGCTTGCGGCCCACCGCCCCGACGATGCACCGCGCCGCGAGGCTCAACGGCGCCAGCCGCGGGCCGTCCGGCCACCACTCGTCGCAGACGGCGAGTCCGGGCTCGGACAGCGCGTTCGGCTTGATCAGCTCCAGGCCGTCCAGCATCGCCATGATCTCGTCGCGCGTGCGGAACCGCCCGGCGCCCATCGGGCCGTTGACGAGGATGTTCTCGATCCGCTTCGCCACCTCGGTCAGCTCCGGCACCTCGGGGTCGAAGAAGTGCGAGAACACCACGTAGGAGCCGGAGGGCAGCGCGTCGATGTAGGCGCGCATGATGGCGGTGGCGCCGTCGCCCTCGTAGTGGTGCATCGTGCCGACGTGCAGCAGCACCAGCGGCTCGCTGAAGTCGAGGTGGCGCCGCACGACCTCGTCGCCGAGCACCTCGGACGGCTCGAAGATGTCCGCCTCGGTCATGTGCACGAAGTCGTTCTCCTCGAGCAGCGCGCGGCCGTGCGCGAGGACCACCGGGTCGTTGTCGACGTAGACGACCATCGCCTCGGGGTTGGCGCGCTGCACGATCTGGTGCGTGTTCTCCGCGGTCGGCAACCCCGAACCGCAGTCGAGGTACTGGGCCACGGTGGTCTGGCCGGCGAGGAAGCGGCAGGCGCGGTTGAGGAAACCGCGATTGCCGCGGGCGATGTCCACCGCCTCCGGGACCGCTTCGTTGATCTTCCGCATCACCATGCGGTCGACCTCGTAGTGGTCCTTGCCGCCGAGGAATCCGTCGTAGATGCGGGCGATGCTCGGCCGGGTCGGGTCGACGCCGACCGGCACCTGGCTGGGCGAAGAAGCCATCACAACACCTTCTCGCGAGCTGGTGGGTGAACACACAGTAGTGCTCCGCGTTCGCCCCGTGGAACCGCCCTCAGGCGACGGGCGCGGACTGGGCCAGCGCGCCGGTCAGGGTCGAGTACACCGGCAGCACCCGGTCCAGGCCGGCGAGCTTCAGCGGCTGCAGCACGGTCCCGCTCGCCGCGACGACCCGCAGCGGCGTGTGGTTGCGGGTGCACCGGTCGTCGGAGTTGATCAGCAGCGTCAGGCCGCACCAGCCGAAGAACTCGACGTCCCGCAGGTCGAGCACGACGGGCGCGGGCGGGGTCGCGACGGTCACCGCGGTGCTGAGCTCCTCCTGGAGGTGCCCGAGCGAGCTGAAGTCCACCTCGCCGGCGACGTGCACCACGACAGCGGAACCACGCGCCTCCCGGCGGGTGGTGAGCAGACCGTCGGCGGAGGTGCTCCGTGACATGCCGCTGCCCTCCCCTGCGCCCGAGGCCCGGTGCGGTTGTCCTATCACGGGAGGTGCGGGGTGTCCACCGATCCACCGGCCCCGACCTGGCGTTTCGTCCTCGTTGGCCTCGTCTCGAAGGAGCCACCGCCGGGTTTCGCGCATGTTTCCCCCATATTTTTCCTTGACATGACGTTTTCCTGCACCGACGATCGCTGACATGCAGAATGACGTCAAGGTTGGCGAGCTGGACCGCCGGATCGTCGCCGCGTTGCAGCTCAACGGCCGGGCGTCGTGGGGCGCCGTGGCCAAGTACGCGGGCACCAGCGAGTCGACCGTCCTGCGCCGCGCCGCCCAGCTCACCGAGAGCGGGCAGCTGCGCGTCATCGGCGTGGTGGACGTGCTGCGCTGCGGGCTCGGCGTGCCCGTCCTGGTCCGGTTCCGCTGCCGTCCCGGCACCGCGGGCGCGGTCGCCGAGGCGGTCGCGGCGCGCCCCGAGACCCGCTACGCCAGTGTCCTCACCGGCAGCGCGGACTGCACCGCCGAGCTGGTGCTGCCGACGCACTCCGACGTGGCGCGGCTGCAGCTGGACGGCCTGCCCGTCGGCGGCGACGTCCTGGAGACCGAGACGCTCGCCGTGATGCGGACCTTCACGTCCAACCACGACTGGGACTCCGGCGTCCTCGGCCCGGACGCCGTCGCGGGCCTGCGTGGCGAAGACGTGCGGCCGTTCGAAGAACAGCTGTGGGAGCGGCCGCCGGAGAAGCTCGACGAGCTGGACCTGGCGATCATCGCCGCGCTCGGCGAGGACGGCCGGATGTCGTTCAAGGAGCTGTCCCGCCAGGTCGGCAGCAGCGAATCGACCGCGGCTCGGCGGGTGGACTCGCTGGTCAAGCGGGGCTGCCTGCGCTTCCGCACGCTCGCCGAGCCGGGCATCCTCGGCTTCACCGTCGAGTTCATGCTGTGGCTGTCGGTACTGCCCGGCCACCTCGACGCCGCCGGGCAGCAGCTGGCCGCCCACCCCGGCACGCGGTACCTGTCCGCCACGACCGGCCGGTTCAACCTGGTCGGCCAGGTCGTGCTGCGGCACTACGGCGAGCTGTACCGGCACACCACCGACGTCGTGGGCGCGCTGCCCGGGCTGCAGGCCGCCGACGTCACGCTCCAGGTGTCGACCCTCAAGCGCGCCTGGACCCCCACTCCCCGCACCATCCTGGAGGAAGCGTGAACGACCAGCTCCACCCCTGGCAGTGGGACGAGCCCACTTGGCGCGGGCACGTCGGACGGGTGCGGGCCGGACGGCCGCTGCGCCCGTCGTCGTGGCCCGGCCGCGCGCGTGTGGCGGTCGCGCTGTCGTTCGACTCCGACCACGAGACGCCCGCCCTGCGCGACGGCGAGGTGCTGCCCGGCAAGCTCGCGCAAGGCGAGTACGGCGCGCGCGTCGGCGTGCCGCGGATCCTGCGGTTGCTGGAGCGGTTCTCCGCACCCGCGACGTTCTTCATGCCTGCGGTGTCGGCCCTGCTGCACGACGGCGAAGTGAAGTCCTATGTGGACGGCGGGCACGAGGTGGCGCTGCACGGCTGGATCCACGAGCGCAACACCTCCCTGCCGCCGGAGGCCGAGCGCGACCTCGCCTTCCGCGCCGCGGACACGCTGGAGCGGCTGGCCGGGACCCGTCCGGTGGGCATCCGCACGCCGTCCTGGGACTTCTCCGCCGCCACGCTCGCCATCACCCGTGAGCTGGGGCTGGCCTACGACTCGTCGCTGATGGCCGACGACGACTGCTACGAGCTGCTGGCCGACGGCGAACCGACCGGGGTCGTCGAGCTGCCGGTGGAGTGGATCCGCGACGACGCGCCGTACTTCATGATGGAGCGCTTCGCGTCCCTGCGCCCGTACACGCCGCCGCGCGGGGTGCTGTCCATCTGGCGCGACGAGTTCGACGCCGCGCACGCCGAGGGCGGGTTGTTCCAGCTGACCCTGCACCCGCACATCATCGGCCACCGCTCGCGGATGGCCGTGCTGACCGAGCTGCTGGAGCACATCAGCGGCCACGACGTCTGGTTCGCCACCCACGCCCAGGTCGTCGCCCACGTCCTCGCCGAGCAGGAGGCACCGTGACCACCCACGCCGCGACCGCCCAGGAGCACCGGCTCTCGCCCGCGCAGCGCAAGGCGATCGTCGCCGGCGCGGTCGGCAACACCGTCGAATGGGTCGACTGGGCCGTGTACGCGACCTTCGCCCCGGTGTTCGCCAAGCAGTTCTTCACCCCGGGCAACGAAACCACCGCGCTGCTGTCCACGTTGGCCGTGTTCGCGGTCGGGTTCGTGATGCGGCCCATCGGCGGCGCGGTGCTCGGCGCCTACGCCGACCGGCACGGCCGCAAGAAGGGCCTGACGCTCACCATCTCGCTGATGGCGGGCGCGTCACTGGTGATCGCGGCGTGCCCGACGTACTCGAAGATCGGGGTGCTCGCGCCGATCGTGCTGCTGCTGGCACGGCTGGTGCAGGGCTTCTCCGCCGGTGGCGAGTTCGGGTCGTCCTCGGCGTTCCTCATCGAGTCCGCGGCCCGCGGGCGGCGCGCGTTCGCCGGGTCCTGGCAGCAGGTTTCGGTCGGCGCGGGCGCGCTGATCGCGTCGCTGATGGGAACCGTGCTGAACTCGACGCTGTCCGACGCGCAGCTGCAGAGCTGGGGCTGGCGGCTGGCGTTCGGCACCGCCGGGCTGCTCGGACTGGTCGGGCTGTGGCTGCGCCGCTCGGTGCACGAAACCGAGGCGTTCACCCGGATCAAGGACCGGCCGCGCGGCAACCCGCTGGTGGCGATGTTCCGCGACCACCCGAAGGCCGCGCTGCGGGTCGCCGGCGTGACGATCGCCGGCACGCTCATCTACTACGTGTGGGTCACCTACATGCCGACCTACGCGCACCTGGCGACCGGCATCCCGCTGCGGCAGGCGCTGCTGGCGAACACGCTCGCGATCGTGGTGTTCCTGATCCTGCTGCCCTTCGGCGGGCTGCTGTCCGACCGGATCGGCCGCAAGCCGACGATGGCCGCGTTCGCCGCCGGGTTCCTGCTGTTCTCCTGGCCCGCGTTCCACTTCCTGGCGGCGGACTTCTGGACGCTGTTGCTCATCGAGATCGTCGGCATGGTGCTGATCGTCGGGTACTCGGCCAACTGCGCGGTGATCATGGCCGAGCAGTTCCCGCCCGAGGTGCGCACCACCGGCATCGGGCTGCCGTACGCGCTGGCCGTCGCCGTGTTCGGCGGCACCGCGCCGTACGTGACGACCTGGATGAACGCGCAAGGGTTCGGGCACCTGGTGTGGCTGTACGTGGCGATCGCCGCGGTGATCGGCCTGGCCGTCTACACGACGATGCCGGAGACGAAGGGTAAGGAGCTGTAGTGCGGCACGTGCTCGTCACCGGCGCCGCGAGCGGGATCGGCGCCGCGATCGCCGCACGGTTCCGCGGTGACCGGCTGACCCTGGCCGATGTGGACGGTGGCCGGCTGGCCGCGGTGGCTGCCGGACTGGGCGCCGGGTGCCGGGTCGGCGACCTGGCCGACGCCTCGTTCGCGGAGTCGCTTGTGGACTCCGATGTCGATGTGCTGGTCAACGCGGCCGGGATCTACCCGGCGACGCCGCTGCTGGAGATGACGGCGGCGGCGTGGGACCGGGTGCAGGACGTCAACGTGCGTGCGGCGATGCTCACGACCGTCGCGTTCGGACGGAGCTGTGTCGCGGCCGGGCGCTCCGGCGTGGTGGTGAACATCTCGTCGGGCGCGGCGACGCGAGCCCGTCCCGGTGCGGCGCACTACGCGACATCGAAAGCGGCGCTGGAGATGCTGACCAAGGCGTGCGCCGTCGAGCTGGGGCCGCACGGCATCCGGGTCAACGCGGTCAGCCCGGGGTTCGTGACCGTGGACAGCGCGGCGAACCCGGTCACCGAGGAGTACGCGGCCGCGGTGTCGGTCAACCCACTCGGGCGGCGCGGTCAGCCCGCCGACATCGCCGAGGCGGTGCACTGGCTGGCGGGCGAGCAGGCCGCGTGGATCACCGGCGCGGTGCTGCGCGTGGACGGCGGTTCGACTGCCGGCGCGCCGGGATTGCCGTTGCACTGGGACGGCGCGACCGCCGTCCAGGAGGGGAGTTCGCATGTCTGAGCCGTACACGGTCGTCGGCGGCGGGGCGATCGGCGGCACGCTGGCGTTCCACCTGGCGCGGGCCGGGCACCCGGTGCGGATCGTCGACACCGACGCCGCGCACGTCGCCGCGATCCGGCGTCACGGGCTGGTGCTGCGGGGTCCCGGCGGCGACGCGAGCGTTGCGGTGGAGGCGTGTTCACCCGACGAGGCGCCCGCGGTTCTGGGCCCGGTGCTGCTGGCGGTGAAGGCGCAGGCGACCGAGCAGGTCCTGCCCTGGCTCGCGCCGCGGCTGGCGCCCGACGGGTTCGTGGTGTCGCTGCAGAACGGGCTGAACGAGCAGGCGATCGCGGCGGCGGTGGGCGCCGAACGGACGGTGGGGGCGTTCGTGAACCTGTTCGCCGACGTGGTCGAGCCCGGCGTCGTCCAGGACGGCGGCGCGGGCGCACTGGTGGTGGGCGAGCCGGACGGGCGGATCACGCCGCGGGTCGAGCGGATCGTGGCCGACCTGCAGGCGTGGGGCCCGGCCAAGGCGACGGCGAACGTCGAGGGGTTCCTGTGGTCGAAGCTGGGTTTCGGCGCGATGCTGACCACGACGGCGCTGGCCGACGCGCCGATGGCGGACCTGATCGACCGGCATCGCCCGCTGATGCACGCGATCACGGCGGAGGTGCTGGCCGCCGCGGGCGACCGGGTGCTCGAGCCGTTCGACCAGTTCGACCCCGGCGCGTACCTGCCGTCGGCGTCGCCGGTGGCCCGGGAGGCGGCGACGGACCGGCTGGTGGCGTGGCTGCGGACCCAGCCGAAGGACCGCAGCGGCATCTGGCGGGACATCGCGGTGCGGCGGCGGCCGGTCGAGGTGCACCACCACTACCGGCCGGTGCTGGAGCTGGGCGGGGTGCCGTTGCTGGCGGCGGTGCTCGCCCTCTTGCGGGACGTCGAGAGCGGACGCAGGCTGATGTCGGAAGATCACCTGAGCGAACTGGAGCGGATGCTGTGACCGATGTCCGGGCGTTGCACGAGTGGGCGCGGGCGCACCGCGAAGAGATGGTCGACGACCTGGGCCGGTACACCGGGCTGGAGACGCCGAGCACGGACCGGCTGCTGCTGGAGGCCGGGCTGTCCTGGCTGGACGGCTGGCTGCGGGCGCGGCTGGGTGAGCCGGCGTCGGTGGGCGTGACCGAGGGCGGCGAGTTCGGCGACGTCCGGGTCTACGACTACGCGGGATCGGACGCCGCGCCGGTTCTGTTGCTGTGCCACTACGACACGGTGTGGCCGCAAGGGACACTCGACGGGTGGCCGTTCACAGTGGACGGTGACATCGCGACCGGGCCGGGTGTGTTCGACATGAAGGCCGGGCTGGTGCAGGCGGTGTGGGCGTTGCGGGCGCTGGAGGCGGCGGGGCTGCCGCGGCCGCCGGTGCGGCTGGTGCTCAACGGCGACGAGGAGATCGGCAGCCCGGTGTCGCGGCCGGTGATCGAGAAGTCGGCGGCCGGGGTGCAGGCGGCGCTGGTGTTCGAGGCCGCGGCCGACGGTGCGGTCAAGACCGCGCGCAAGGGCGTCGGGATCTACCGGGTGTCCGCGACCGGGGTGGAGGCGCACGCGGGGCTCGACCCGGGCAAGGGCGCGAGCGCGGTGGACGAGATCGCGCGGGTGGTGCTGGCGCTGCACGGGCTGACGGACCTGGCGGCCGGGACGACGGTGAACGTCGGCGTGGTCGGCGGCGGTTCGCGGGGGAACGTGATCGCGGGCTCCGCCTGGGGCGAGGTGGACGTGCGCGTGTCGAGCGCGGCCGAGGCGGCGCGGATCGAGGCGGCGCTGGCCGGGCTGACGGCGGCCGACCCCCGCGCGACGGTGACCGTGGAGGGCGGCTGGAACCGCCCGGTGATGGAACGGTCGCCCGGGATCGCGGCGTTGTTCTCGCGGGCGCGGGACCTGGCCGCGGAGATGGGGGTGACGCTGCGGGAATGCGCGGTGGGCGGCGCCAGCGACGGCAACTTCGTGGCCGCACTGGGTGTCCCGGTGCTCGACGGCTTCGGCGCCACCGGCGACGGGGCCCACGCACGCCATGAGCACGTTTCGGTGAGCGGCATGGTGGAACGGAGCGCCCTCGCCGCCGCGGTACTCACCTCGCTGGCCTGAGGCTGTTCGCGCCTTGCCGGGAGAGCGCCTGGCCCCGGACGGCTGGCCGCGGGCGGCTGGCCACTGGCCGCTGGCGGCGGGCGACCGGCCACTGGCGACCGGCCGCTGGCGGCTGGCCGCGGGCGGCTGGCCGCGGGCGACCGAGCCACTGCCGACCTGCCGCTGGCGACCGGCCGCTGGCGGCTGGCCGCGGGCGGCTGGCCGGGAGGCGACTTCTCCCCCTGCGGAGGAGATACCGCTCCTGGGGCGGCACCCCCTCCTGGGTGCCGAATCCGATTGCCGCGCATCCCGCCGTCACCGCAGCGGGCGATGGCCGCGGCAGCACCGTGCCGGGCGTGCGGCTCAGGCGTCGCCGCCTTCGAGGAATGCCCTGCCTCTCGGCGAGAGGCGATAACCCACCTCCAGGCTTTCCGTCAGGCCGAGTTCCTTCAGGCGCCGCACGCGGCGTTTGAACACGTCGCGCGCCAGGCCGACCCGCTCGGCCAGCTCCACGGCCCGCACGCCCTCGCTGTCGGCGATCAGCCGCAGGAACGCGCCGGTCCACGGCACCTCCGCCACCCGGTCCATCCGCCACAACGCGGCGCCGATCGCGGCGCGGTCGTCGTCCGTCAGGTCGGCGGTTTCCCGCAGGGCGATCCGCGGGTCCGGGCCCGCCACGCGCAGTCCGATCCGGTACAGCCGTCCCGAACCGCGGTCGGGCATCTGCGCCGCCGACTCGTAGCCCGCGGCCCTGGCGTCCTCGTCCGTCACCGTCGCGACCTCGTCCACCGAGGTCACCTCGACCACTCCGGCCGCGGTGCGCATCCGGGAGCCGGGGCGCACGCGGGGCGCGTCCCACCTGCGGAAGGCCACCGTGACGCGGCCCGCCGCCAGTCCCTCGATCGCCGCGCGGTCGAAGAGCATGCCCCAGTCTCGCACGCAAAACCGCTTGCGCCCATGCCCGAAGATCACCCACATGAGCAATGAGATCCGTGCCCGGTACGACGACGACACGATCGTCGTGTACCAGGCCTACTCCCCCGAGATCGCCGAGCCCGCCCTGCGCGCCGGCACGTTCGTGCCGCCGTTCAAGCGCGGCCGCATGACGTGGATCAAACCGTCGTTCCTCTGGATGGCCTACCGCAGCGGCTGGGCCCGCAAGCCCGGCCAGGAACGGGTCCTCGCGGTGACCATCACCCGCGCCGGCTTCGAATGGGCGCTGGCGCACTCGTGCCTGTCCGCGTTCGACCCGGGCCACCACCCCAGCGAGGACGCGTGGCGACGGCAACTGGCCACCAGCCCGGTGCGCATTCAGTGGGACCCGGACAAGAACCTGCACCTGCGCCCGCTCCCGCGACGCGCCATCCAGATCGGCCTGGCCGGCGAGGCCTCCGACCGCTACGTCGGCGAGTGGATCACCGGCCTGGCCGACGAGACGGAACGCGCCCACGAGATCGAAGCGCTGGTGCGCGACCGCCGCCTGGACGAGGCCCGCGCACTCCTCCCGGAGGAGCGCCCCTACCCGGTCGACGCGGACCTGGCCGCCCGCCTCGGCGCCGCCTAAGGGCCCACCGCGCGACGGCATCCGCGGCGCCCGACGGCCGCCAGGCGACGAAGCCGTCCGGGCGCAACGGTCCGACATCCCCGCCCACCGCGCCGCCCGGCGGGGCCGGGCGAGTCGCTCGCGTCGGCCCGTGCTAGCGGGCCAGCACCCGCGCCACCACCGACTCCAGCACCGCATCCGCGCCCGCCACGGCGACCGGCGAGCGCCAGGCGACGAAGCCGTCCGGGCGCACCAGCAAGGCGCCGCCCTTCTCGATGCCGATCGTCGACAGCCAGTCCGCGTCCGGCAGGACCGCCGTGCCCATCGGGACGTCCAGCCGGGCGGCGGCCTTCTCCGCTGCCTCGCGCCAGGACACCTCGCCCGCGAACACCGCGAACCCGGATCCCACCAGGTCCAGAGTGGACACCCCGGGCGAGACCCACCGGTGCGGCAACCGGGATCCCGGCGCGCCATCCAGTGCGGCCGCCAAATCCTCTGTGGACGGTGGCCGCACGACCGCGTCGATGACCGCCGTCGAGTCGTACCGGTAGCCCATCGTCACCAGCGGCGCGTTCCACGCCCCGACGGCCTCCCGCTCCGCCACCGCGGCCGGGTCCCAGTGCAGCCGCGGGTTCTCCCAGCGCAGCACGGCCTGCCGCGTCACGAACTCGGCCACCGCGTGCCGCTCGTCGTGGTAGGTGTCCAGCAGTCCATCACCGGCCTGGCCTGCCAGCACCAGCGCCAGCTTCCACGCCAGGTTGTGCGCGTCGGCCATCCCCGTGTTGAGCCCGAACGCCCCGAGCGGCGAGACCGACCGCGCGGCGTCCCCCGCCAGGAACGCCCGCCCGGCCCGGAACTCCTCGGCCATCCGCAGCGTCGCGCGCCACCACTTCGCGGCGACCACCCGCACCGGCACGTCCGCGCCGAGCGCCGTCCGGATGAGTTCCTCGGGGCTCCCGAGCGCGCCGGTGTGCAGGACCCACCGCCGTTCGCCGACGCTGAGCAGCATCCCCCGCACGCCCGGGTGGCCGATCTCCACCATCATCGGCAGCGCGCCGAAGAACCCGGTGAGATCCGCCTCGAACAGGATGTTCAGCACCGGCTCCCCCACCTCGCCGGGACCGGTCGTGCCGATCCCGAGCGCAGGCCGCACGGCGGTCTTCACCCCATCCGCCCCGATGAGGTACCGCGTCCGCAGGACCCGCCCGTCGGACAGCTCCACCGACACCCCGTCCGCGTCCTGCGAAACCCCGGCGACGGCCACGCCGAATTCCACCGTCACACCACGCTCGCGTGCGGCGGGCAGCAGCGCGGCGTCCAGCCGGTCCTGCGGGTAGTGGCCGACAGGCTGCTCCGGCGAGATCTCCGGCTGCGTGAACGGCGTCCGCCGCGGCGCGTTCGCCCGGTCGATCTCCGCGACCGTGCGCGCGTCCGCCTTCCACATCTCGGTCGACCGGACAGCGACGGTGTCGAGTTCCGCCGTCAGGCCGGCCTCGCGGAAGAACTCCAGCGTGCGCGGGCTGAGACCGAGCGCCCGCGGGTGCTCCGACAGACCCGCGCGGCGCTCCACCACGTGCGCGCGCACCCCGTGGTGCGCCAGGAACACCGCGGCGGCCAGGCCGACCGACCCACCACCGGCGATCACCACATCCGACATGAGCTTCCTCCTCCCAGGCGGGAACACTGTTCCCGCTCTTGGGAACACTGTACCCGAGAAGTACGCTGTGCCCATGCCGCCCGCGAAGAACCCGCCGACGATGGTCTGGATGCGCGACCGGACCACGAAGACGCGGCCGGTCGTCACCGAGGAGAAGATCGTCCGGACGGCCATCGCGATCGCCGACGCCGAGGGACTGGACGCGCTGTCCATGCGGCGGCTGGCGGCGGAAATGGGCACCGGCACCACGTCGCTCTACCGGCACGTGGCCGGCAAGGACGAGCTGTTCGAGCTGATGGTCGACACGATCATCGGCGAGGAGCCGCTGCCCGAACCGGCCGACGACTGGCGCGCCGAGCTGGCCCAGCTGGCCCGCCGCCAGCGGGCCGTCATGCTGCTGCACCCCTGGCTCGCCCAGCAGGCGGCCCGCCACCCGACGCTCGGGCCGAACGTGATCGCGCGCGCCGACCACCACCTCGGCGTCGTCTCCAGGATGACCGGCGACCCGACGCTCGCGACGATGGTGGTGGACACGATCAACACCCACGTGCTGGGAGCGGTGTCCGCCGAGCTGGCCGAGCTGGAGGTCCAGCGCCGCACCGGCATGACCGAAGACGAGTGGCGGAACTGGGTGGGCGCCTACGTCCGGCAGGTCGTCGAGTCCGGCCGGTACCCGCACTTCAACCGGCGGGTGCTGGAAGCCGACGACGTCGATCCCGCCACCCGCTTCGAATTCGGCCTGGAATGCCTGCTCACCGGGATCGAAGCGGCCCTGCGCGGGTGAACTCCCGGACGGTCAGCCCGCGGCCAGCGCCTCGTCGACGGTTCCATAGAGGTCGAGCACCTTGTCCAGCGCGGTGAGCGCGAAGATCCGGGCCAGCGAGCCCGGTGCGACGATCCGCAGCACGACGCCCGACGTGAGCGCGGCGGTGATCGCGGCCAGCCCGGACGATCCGAGGAACGCGACCCCGCTCAGGTCGACCACGACCACGCGCGGCCGTCGCGCCACCAAGCGGCGGAACGCGGCCTCCAGCCTGCCCGCGGTGGCCAGGTCGAGTTCGCCGCCGACCGCGAGCACGGCGACGTCGCGACTCGGCCAGCGGACCGAGACGTGCAGCGGTGTGGATGTGCTGAGTCCGGCGGATTCCTCCGGAACACGCGGAGCCCGTGACATGACGCGCTCGCCTACCCTTCGGCGACAGCACTCTGCGGCTGCGCTCTGAACCGCGTCCAACCCAGCGTAGTCGACGCGCCTCCGGCAGTACCACCGCCGGGCGCGACGGACCCTGTCCTGGCCGCCGCGGCGCGGTACGCTCGGATGCGATGAGACGGTCCGGAATCGTCGTGGACGCGCGCGGCCTCGGCTGCCACGACCACCTGTGCTGGGGCTACGAGGACCCGGCCGAGTTCCGGTCCCGGGTTCGGGAGTTCCTGGCCGAGGGTCTGGCCCTGGGTCACCGGGTCTGCTACGCCGGGACCGGCCCGGTGTCGCGCCTGGCCACGGATCTGGACGGCATCGTGGACGGCGGCGAGGCCCGCCGCCGCGGCGACCTGCGGGTGGTTTCGCTCGACGACCTCGGCGCGCTCGGCGATCCACACGTGCGCTTGCGGATCTACGCGAAGGCCACCGAGGCGGCGCTGGCCGACGGTTACCGGGGCCTGCGGGTGGCGGCCGACGTCACCGGGCTGTTGCAGTCACCCACGCGGTTGAATTCGCTGGCGCGGTTCGAGCACCTCGCCGACGGCTACTCCGCGGTGCACCCGTTTTCCGCGCTGTGCGGCTACGACCGCCGGAAGCTGGACCGGCCCACCCTGGCGCTGCTGTCCGCGCTCCACCCGAGCGCCAACGAAAACGGCGCGGGTTTCCGGTTGCACGCCTCGGCCCGCGGCGGCTGCTGCGCGAGCCTCGGCGGCGAGCTCGACCTCGCTTCGGCCGAGCTGTTCCCCCGCGCACTCGGCCACGTCGATCCCCGGCCCGTCGGCGGCCGGCTGGTGCTCGACGCGGCCACCCTGGACTTCATCGACCACCGCAACCTGCTGACGCTGGCCGAGCACGCCAGGCGGCACGCGGCCGAGGTGGTTCTGCGCACTCCCCGCCCGGGACCGGCGAGCGTCGTGGAGGTCCTGAAACTCGAGGACATCCGCGTGGAGGCCCCGCGATGAGCACCGGATTCGTGCACGAGGCCCTGTTCTACGGCTCACCGGAGGAGTACCTGGCCGGGCTGGTGCCGTTCCTGACCGACGGCCTGGCGGCGGGCGATCCGGTGGCGGCCGCCGTGCCGGAGCCCAACCTGTCGCTGCTGCGCGAGGCGCTCGGCGACGACGCGAGCCGCGTGCACCTGCTCGACATGGGCGTCGCGGGCCGCAACCCGGGCCGGATCATCCCGCAGGTGCTTCGGGGCTTCGCCGACCGGCACCGCGACGCCGCCCGCGTGCGCATCATCGGCGAGCCCATCTGGGACGGGCGGTCCGCCGTCGAGTACCCGGCCTGCGCTCAGCACGAGGCTCTCATCAACCCGGCCTTCGCGGGCCGCGACGTGACGATCGTGTGCCCGTACGACACCAAGGCGCTCGACTCGGTCGCGATCGCCGACGCCCACGTGACGCACCCACTGGTCACCGAGGGTGGCGTGCGGCGCGGCAGCGACACCTACGCGTGGGACGACCTCGTCGCCCGGTACAACGACGAGCTGAAACCGGCCGCGGGCGCGGTGACGTTCCGCGTCCAGGTGCCGGACGACCTGTCCGTGGCGCGCCGGTCCGTCGCCGCGTACGCGCTGGAGTTCGGGCTGGGCGAAGCGCGCACCGAGGACCTGAAGCTGATCGTCACCGAGCTGGCGACGAACAGCCTGCTGCACGCCGGCACCGCGTGCGAGCTGAGCCTGTGGCGCGAGGGCGCGGAACTGGTCTGCTCGGTCACCGACGGCGGGCGGCTGACCGACCCGCTCGCCGGACGGCGCCCGCCCGAACGGGGTCAGCTGTCCGGCCGCGGCCTGCTGCTCGTCAACGACCTGGCCGACCTGGTCCGCACACACCGCGCGCCGCACGGCACGACCATCCAGGTTCGCATGCGGCTGGACGGAAAGCCCTTGTGACAGAAGGGGCCGGGATGTCCACTTCGGAACCGATCCGGCCCCCACGGCGATCACCCACCCGGTATGTTCGGCGGGTCATGACGAAACCCGACCAGCCGTTCCTCCTCGACACCCTGCGCGCCGAGATCCACGGCATCGGGGTCCTCGCCGCTCCGGCCGATCCGGACCTCCCGGTGCCCGCGTGTCCGGGGTGGACGGCGGGCGCGCTGGTCCGCCACCTCGGCGGGGTGGCGCACCGCGTGACCGACTGGGTGGACAGCCAGACCCTGCCGCTGGAGTGGGAACAGCAGCCGCCCGCGGGGCAGGACGTGCTGAGCTGGTTCCAGGCCGCGGCCGACGGACTGTTCCGCAGCCTCGCCAGCCGCCCGCCGAGCTTCCCCTGCCAGACCTGGTTCCCCGCCGACCGGACCTACGGGTTCTGGCGCCGACGGATGGCCCACGAGTTCACCGTGCACCGCGTCGACCTGGAGCAGGCGCTGGGCCTGCCGCCGGTGGTGGATCCGGCGCTGGCCGCCGACGGGGTGGACGAGGTGCTGACGGTGTGGCTGGCGGAGGGCAACCGGCCGGCGCCCGAGGACACGGTCTCGGTGGACGCCTCGGGCGAGGTGTTCGAGGTGCGGTGCGCCGGTCGCGTGTGGACGGTGCGGATGCCCTCGGGGACCGGAAATCCCTTGGTGCGACCGGAACCGGCGGCGAGCGCGGACGGGCGGGTGTCCGGCGCGCCGGCGGACGTGTACCTGTGGCTGTGGGGGCGCGGGCCTGCCGACCCGCTGACGGTGACCGGGGACGTCTCCGGACTGCGTGCGGCGCTGGCGGCCGTCACCCGCTACGCGGCGTGAGATTGGGCACGACAGCCGCGGGATCAGGTCGCGAGGGCCCAGAATGGGTGGGTTGCGCACCAACCCAGGGAGGGCCGATGCAGGAGCCGTTGTTCGGCTCGGTCGACGAGGTCGTCGAGCGCCTGGCCGGCGCGGGCTACCTGGCGTCCACCGCCGTCGCCACCACCGTCTTCCTCGCCGACCGCCTCGGCAAGCCGCTGCTGGTCGAGGGCCCGGCCGGGGTCGGCAAGACCGAGCTGGCGCGGGCGCTGGCGCAGGCCACCGGCAGCGAGCTGGTCCGGCTGCAGTGCTACGAGGGCATCGACGAGGCCCGCGCGCTCTACGAGTGGAACCACGCCAAGCAGCTGCTGCGCATCACCGCGGGCCGCGACGAGGGCTGGGAACAGGCCCGCGACGAGGTGTTCAGCGAGGAGTTCCTGCTCCCCCGCCCGCTGCTCAAGGCGATCCGCAACCCGGACCCCACGGTCCTGCTGATCGACGAGACCGACAAGGCCGACGTCGAGATGGAAGGCCTGCTGCTGGAGGTCCTCGGCGACTTCCAGGTGACCGTGCCGGAGCTGGGCACGATCACCGCGCAGCGTCGCCCGTTCGTGTTGCTCACCTCGAACGCGACCCGTGAGCTGTCGGAGGCGCTCAAGCGGCGCTGCCTGTTCCTGCACCTGGACTTCCCCACGCCGGAGCTGGAGCGCGACATCGTCACGCTCAAGGTCCCCGGGCTGGACGCGCGCCTGGCGGACTCGGTGGTGCGGGTCGTGGCCGCGCTGCGGACGATGGAACTGCGCAAGGCGCCCTCCATCGCCGAGACCGTCGACTGGGCGCGCACGCTGCTCGCGCTGGGCGCCGACACGCTCGACGAGCAGGTGGTCGAGACCAGCCTCGGCGTGATCCTGAAGTACCAGAGCGATCACCGGAAGGCCGCGGCCGAGCTGCGGCTCGACTCGCTGCTGTCATGACCTCCCCGGGGCTGGCGCGGCGGCTGGTCGAGTTCGTCGGCTCGCTGCGCGAGCACGGCATCCCGGTCGGTCCCGGCGAAACGGTCGACGCGGCCGCCGCCGTGGACGTGCTCGGGCTGGCCGACCGCGAGCAGCTGCGGGCCGCGCTGGCGGCGACCGTGCTGCGCCGCTCGGGGCAGCGGGGCACCTTCGACGCGTTGTTCGACCTGTACTTCCCGGTCGCGGTCGGCGCCGCGGAGACGGCCGGGGACGTGCCCGCGGACGCGGCGGAGCTGCGGGAAGCGCTGGTCGCCGCGCTCGCCGAGGGCGACGGGGAACGCCTGCGGGCGCTCGCTTCGGCCGCGGTCGACCAGTTCGGCCGGTACGGCTCGTTCGGCGAAGGCGGGTCCGGCGGAGGCGGAGCGAACGGGATGCGCGGCTGGTCTGCCTACCAGGCGCTGGACCGGGTGCGGCCGGACGCGCTGCTGAACCGGGTGCTCGCCGCGATCCGCACGGACGACAGCGCGTTCGGCGACGCCGTCGCCCGCAGCGAGGCGCAATCCCGGATCACCACCTACCGCGAGGCCGTGCAGGCCGAAGCCCGCCGCCGCACCGCCGAGCTGCGCGGGCGTGAGCGGATCGCGCAGTACGCGGTGCCGCCGCAGACCGACCTGGTCAGCTTCACCAACGCCACCCGCGCCCAGCTCGCCGAGCTGCGGCGCACGATCCAGCCGTTGTCCCGCAAGCTCGCCACCCGGCTGGCAACGCGCCGCCGCCGTGCCCGGCGCGGGCAGATCGACCTGCGCCGCACGCTGCGCCGGTCGCTGGCCACCGGCGGGGTGCCGATGCGGCCGGCGATGCGCGACCGCCGTCCCGGCCGCCCGGAACTGGTGCTGCTGTGCGACATGTCCGGGTCGGTGGCCGGGTTCGCGCAGTTCACGCTGCTGCTGGTGCAGGCGCTGTCGGACCAGTTCAGCAAGATCCGCACGTTCGCGTTCGTCGAGCTGACCGACGAGATCACCGGCCTGGTCACCGCGGGTGCGGCGGACCCGGAGGGGCTCGCGCGGCGCATCCTGACGCAGGCGAAGCTCACCCGGTGGGGCATGAGCAGCGACTACGGCGGTTCGCTGGCGAGCTTCGTGGACGGGTGGCCGGACGCGGTCGGGCCGCGCACGTCGGTCCTGATCCTCGGCGACGGCCGCACCAACGGCGGCGACCCGAACCTGGACGCGGTGCGCCGGATCGCGGAGCGGGCCAAGCACGTCCACTGGCTCAACCCGGAGGCGCGATCAGCTTGGGGCACGGGCGATTCCGCCGCCCTGCGGTACGCGCGCGTGGTGCCGATGCACGAGTGCCGCAACCTGCGCCAGCTCACCCAGCTGGTGACCGAACTGCTGCCCGGCTGACGGTAACGAAGCCGTCTCGCGGGGAGTGATTTTCCCGCTGCTGTGTGTAAGTGGTCGAGACCAGGGCATCCCGTGGTCATGGCGGGGAGCACGGTCGGCAGGCGGGCGTTCCTCACCGCGGCCCTGGCGGGCGCGGCGAGCGTCGCCTGCAGCAGCGGTGGTGAGGGTTTCTTTCCCAGGCAGGCGCTTTCCGGGCGGCCGGCGCCGCTGGACGCGCCCGCGGCGGGGTTGCGCGGATTTCCGGCGCAGGTCGCCGCGCACAGCGTGGTCGAAGACCACCTGCTGGTCGGTTACTGCGGCGCGCCGGGCAGCCCGGCGCTGGGGCGGATGACCGGTGATCTGCAGGAGGCGTCCGCGCAGCTGCGCGAGCTGATCGGCACCTACCCGCGGACCCGGCCGGTGGTCCCGGTGGTCGAGCTGATCGCGACGACGGTGAACCCGACGCCGGGCCCGGACGGCATGTACCGCAGCCGGGCGAACGAGAACACGATCCAGCGCTACCTCGACGCGGCGCGGGCGCTCGACGGGCAGCTGCTGCTCAACATCCAGCCGGGGCGCGCGGACTTCCTGCCCGAGGTCAAGGCGTTCGAGCGCTGGCTGACCGAGCCGGACGTCGGTGTCGCGCTGGACCCGGAGTGGGCGGTGGAACCGGGCGTCGTGCCGGGCGAGGAGTTCGGCGTGACGACCGGCGAGGAACTGGACGGCGTGGCCGCCTACCTCGCTTCGCTGGTGGCGCGGCACCGGCTGCCGGAGAAGATCATGGTCTACCACCAGGTGGCGGTGACGGTCGTGCGGGACATCGCCGGGCTGAAGCGGCACAACGGGGTCGCGGTGATCAACGTGGTGGACGGCATCGGCAGCGCCGAGGCGAAGAAGGCCACCTGGGACCAGGTGATGAAGCGCAAACCGCCGCACGTCAAGGCCGGGTTCAAACTCTTCTACCAGGAGGACACCCGCGGCGGGCAACCGCTGATGACGCCCGAGCAGGTGGTCGGGCTGCAGCCGGAACCGGTCTACGTGGTGTACGAATAGGGCCCCCGAGCGCGGGGCAGTTGGGAGTCCGCACTCGGGGGCCACTCGCCTGCCACAACGCTCCGAGGGGGAGTTCGAGCGCGGGCAAGACGGCGGTGCCGGAGGTGTCGCGCCCACCCTCCGCGCGGGCCTTATCAGTGAATCGAGGCGAAAGCAGGGCGTGTTACTGGCAGGTCTTCAACAATTTCAGGGAATCCAGGAGATGTCGTCGGGGTCGCCGCCGATGAGGGTCTGCCGGGTGTCCTGTGAGCTGACTCGCATGCCCCACGACGCTAGCGATTGTTGAACGATCCGTCAACCCGGTTGCTCGATTGTTCAACGATCCCCTATTCTGTGGCGCACCACACCGTTCTCGGAAAGGTGCCAGCGATGACCGCGTCCACCCTCAGCCACCGCGACGTCGAGTTCCTGAAAGCGGTTGCCGACGGCCGCGTGGAACTGACCGCGAGCAGCGAGCCGCACGTGTACGTCGACGGACTCTCCTGCTGCGACCAGTTCGGCGCGCGACTGCTGATCCACGCCGGCCTGGTCCGCCGCGTCCCCGGCACCGGCTCCCGCATCCCCGCCAAACTCACCGACGCCGGCCGCGACGCGATCAGGTGACCTGAGGCGGCGCAAGCTGCTCGGGTGGTGAAAAAATCTAGGCGGCCCGCCGCGTCCACTGTGGACGGCTGCGGTACAGCACGGCCACGAACGCGGGCACGCCGATGATCGACGTGACCACGCCGACCGGCACCTCCTGCGGGTCGAGCACCGTACGCGCCAGCGTGTCGACCCACACCAGGAACACCGCGCCGGCCACGGCGGTCACCGGCAGCAGACGTCCGTGGCCGGGGCCGACCAGCGCGCGGGCCGCGTGCGGGAGCACCAGCCCGACGAACCCGACCGCCCCGCAGGCGCTCACCAGCGCGGCCGTCAGTAGCGCGGTGACGCACATCAGCACGATTCGCGTCCGCGTCAGCGCGACCCCGAGCGCCGCGGCGAGGTCCTGTCCGTAGGCGAGCACGTCGAGCGTCCGGGCGTGGCCGAAGCACACCAGCAGCGCGACGACCAGCACCGCGGCGCACACGCCGACCTCGGACCACGACGCGCTGCTGAACGACCCGAGCAGCCAGAACAACACGCCCCGCGTCGTTTCCGCGTCCCCGGCCGTCAGCACGACGAACGAGGTCAGTGCGGAGAACAGCTGCATCGCCGCGACCCCGGACAGCACCACGCGCTCGGTGGTGCCGCCCAGCGTCTGGCTGAGCAGCAGCACGAGCCCGAACGACAGCACCGCCCCGGCGAACGCCCCCGCCGACAACGACACCACTCCCCCGCCGACGCCGAGCACCACGACCAGCACGGCGCCGGTCGACGCGCCCGAGGACACCCCGAGCACGAACGGGTCGGCCAGCGGGTTGCGCAGTAGCGACTGCATGACCGCCCCGCACACCGCCAGACCCGCGCCGCACACGGCGGCGAGCAGGGCGCGCGGGATCCGCAGGTGCCACACGATCCCGTCGCGGACCGGCGAGAGCACCGGCTCCCCGAGACCGAGGTGGGCCAGGACGGTGGCGTACACGTCGCCCACGCCGATCCCGGCCGGGCCGATCGTCACCGCGACGGCCACCGACACCACGAGCAGCGCGAGGCCCCCGGCGCACAGCGGCAGGACGCGCGCGGTGCACGTCACCCGCCGTACCCGAACCCGCGCAGCGCCGCGGCGACCTGCTCGGCGCCGTCCACGGTGCGCAGCGTCGGGTTCATCGCCTGCCCGGACAGCGGCACGTACCGCTTGTTCCGCACCGCGGCCAGGTCGCGGGTCACCGGGTGCGACTCCAGGAACGCGATCTTGGCGGCGGCGTTCTCCGCGGTCTGCGAACGGCGGGTCAGGTCGCCGAGGACGATCACGTCCGGGTCGCGTTCGGCGACCGTCTCCCAGTTGATCTGCGGCCACTCCTCGCGTGTGTCGTCGAAGACGTTGCGGGCGCCGACGGTCGTCGTGATGATGCCGGGCGCGCCGCAGCAACCCGCCAGGTAGGGGGCCTCGGAGTTGGCGAACCAGAACATCAGCCGGGCGTTCGCGCCTGCACCCGCGACCGCGCGCATCCGTTCCTGCAGGCTGGTGACCAGCTGTTCGCCGCGGTCCTCGACGCCGAAGATCCGCGCGAGGTCGCGGATCTCGGTGTAGACGGCGTCCATGGTCAGCGTCTCGGTGCGCGCGCCGTCACCGCCGCCGCTGGTGTCCTTGGCGCACTCGGTCGGCGACAGGTAGGCGGGCACCCCGAGCTGCTCGAACTGCTCGCGGGTGGCGACGCCGCCCTTGCCGAGGATGGCGCCGAACGAGGCGGCGACGAAGTCCGGCTCGGTGGCGAGCACGGTCTCGAACGACGGGTAGTTCTCGGCGAGCCGGGGCACCTTCGCGTTGTCCGCGGCCAGGTGCGGCGGCACGGGATCGGTCCAGGTGGCGGTGCCCGCCATGCGGTCGGCGAGGCCGAGGGACAGCATGATCTCCGCCGCGCCCTGGTTGAGCGCGACCGCCCGCCGCGGCGGTTCCGGCACGCGGACCTGGTGGCCGCAGTTGTCGACGGCCACGGCGGCGGTGTCTCCGGAGGGGGTGGCGCTCGCGCACCCGGTCAGCGCCAGCACGGCGGCGAGGAGCGGGAAGGTGATCGATCGGCGCACAGCGGCCCCTAGCGTCGAGGGCTCATGCGCGGAGCCCGGTCCGGCGGTCTCCCCCGTGGCGGGGGTGCCAGCAGGTCTTCGGACTCGGGGTCGTCCGGGCGGAACGCCTTCCCGGACCGCGTGGTCCAGTGGCCGTTGTCCCGCCCGTCGCCGCTCACCGCTGCGCGTCAGTTCCGGATTCGCACCGGATTCCCTGGCCCCTCGCGGGGCACGACTGGCGGGCTCACGCTACCACGACGACCTCGTCCCCGACCCCGACCGTGCCGGGTTCCACAGTGGACCCGTAGACGCCGAGGCACACGTCGTGCTCACGCGCGATGCGGCGCAGGACGGCCGGGTCCCGGCGGCCGGTGCGCGGATCGGTCCAGTCTTCCTCGGGCACGTCGGCGTCGATCCGGAGGTGGGACCGGAAGCGCAGCGGCTCGGCGCCCTCGCTGTGGGTGGTGATCAGGGACAACCGTGCGCTGTCGAAAGTGCCGCGATCCAGTTGACCGGGTAGCGGACGAGGTTTTACGCCTGCGGATGGCCAGGGGAAGCCGTTCGACTCCTGGCGCGGCCGGACAACGGCCAGGGCCCGCGGCGGTGCCAGCTGATCAAGCGGCGAGACGGCGCCACCGCTTGAAACAGAATCTAGTTCCAGGCCTGCCAGGCCAGCGTGACGGCCAGACCCATGCCCGCCAGCGCGATCGCGACCCGGAGTGGCGCCGCGGGCAGGCGGCGGACCACCGCGGGCCCCACGAAGGATCCGGCGACCAGACCGAGGCACAGGGCCGCCGCCGCGGGCCAGAGCACCGAGCCGGTGAACGCGAACACCACGGCGGCCACCAGGTTGGCCGCTCCGGTGACGATGTTCTTCGCCGCGTTCGTCCTGGCCAGCGGCTGCGCCCAGGCCGCGGACAGCAGCGCCAGCATGATCACCCCGGCCGCCGCGCCGAAGTAGCCGCCGTAGATCGCGACCAGGAACGCGCCCGTGGCGGTGCCCGCGGTCAGCCCGCCGTCACCACGGCCGGCGCGTTCGGCCAGGCGCGGGGAGAACAGCAGCAGAATCGAGGCGCCGCCGATCAGGAACGGGACGATGTAGGCGAACGTGCCCTCCGGGGTGAGCAGCAGCAGCGCGCTGCCCGCCGCGCCGCCGACCGCCGTGATCGCGCACAGCCGCAGCAACCGGGCGCGCTGCCCGCGCAACTCGGGACGCGAACCGGCCGCCGAGCCGACCGTGTTGCCCATCAACGCGACGGTGTTGGTCACGTTCGCGGTGACCGGCGGCACACCGATCGCCAGCAGCGCCGGGTAGGACACCAGCGACGCGAGCCCCGCGATCGAACCGGTCAGGCCCGCCCCGACCCCGGCCACCACGAGGAACAGCAGTTGCCACGGGCCGAGGGTGAGCAGCGGTTCAGCGGGCACGTTGCCCCAATTTACCGCAGGAGCAATCGTTTTCCGGCCGCGCGAGACGAACCCCACTCCTCCACTGTGGAATCAGAGTGCGCTGTCCAGAAGGGACTCCGTCACGGCCTGCGCGCGGTGACGAGCCAGGCAGCCGCGCCCAGGAGCACGCCGTCGGGCGTCTCGTGCGGGACGAGGGCCTCGGTCAGCGCGGCGACCGCCCGCTCGACCGTTTCCGCCGGGTACCGCTCGAAGATCGTCCGCAGCATCGCGCCGCGGCGCAGGAAATCGGCCGCTGACGTGGCGTCGGCGCCGAGCCGGACCGGCGCCCGCACGTCGTCCACGGCGACGCCGGTCAGCCCGGCGCCGGTCAGCAACTCGCGCAGGTAGCCCGGCTGGGCGAACGAGAACGGGCCGGGGCCGGGCGGGACGGCGTCGGCGGTGTCGACGTGCGGGGCGACCGCGTTCAGCGCCAGCACCCGGTGCTCGTTCTCGCGCACGTCCTGCCAGCACAGGAACGCCAGCCGCCCGCCGGGCCGCAGCGCCCGCGCGACGTTGGTGAAGGCGGCGAGCGGGTCGTCGAAGAACATCACGCCGAACCGGCTGAGCGCCAGGTCGAACGAGCCCGCACCGAAGTCGTGGACCTGCACGTCGGTCTGCTCGAACCGCACCCCGTCGAGCCCGGCGGTGCGCTCCCGGGCCACGGCGAGCATCGGGCCGGACAGGTCCGCGCCGAGTACGGTCGCGCCCCGCCCGGCCGCGAGCAGCGTGGTGGTGCCGCAGCCGCAGCCGATGTCGAGGACCCGCTCGCCCGGCTCGATGCCGGCGGCGTCGAGGAGGTGCGGGGTCAGGTGCGCGAGCATCGCGTCGTAGTGCTCGGCGTGGTCGGCCCAGTAGCGGCCGGTGTCGCCGTTCCAGTCGCGTGCCTCGTCCTCGTTGGCCATGCGGTCACGTTAGCCCGCGCCGCCTCGTCCGGTGGGTGATACGGAAGGAGGCGTGTCAGGTGAACGTCGTGTTGTGGATCTGCCAGGGGCTGCTCGCGGCGCTGTTCCTGGTGTCCGGACTGCTCAAATCCACCCAGTCGAAGCAGCGGATGCTCGACACCGGCCAGACCGGGGTGGTGTTCTTCCCGCTGCCCGTCATCCGGGTGGTCGCCGCCGCGGAGCTGGCCGCGGTGCTCGGGCTGATCCTGCCCGGTGCGACCGGGATCGCGCCCGTGCTCACGCCCGCCGCCGCGATCGGGCTCGCCGTCGTGATGACCGGGGCGGCGATCAGCCACGCGAAGCTGCGCGAGTACCGCACGAGCGCGGTCAACCTGCTGGTGCTGGCGGTTTGCGTGTTCGTGGCCGTGGGGCGGCTGGCGGGGTAGGTAACCTGCCGGTATGGCCTACTCGCGCCCCGCCGCGCCGGACGATCTGCGTCCGCTCGAGGTGTTCGGCAACTCGGCGCGCTTCCTCTACGGCGAGGACCACTTCGGCACGCCCGGCTCGGCCCGCGACTGGCTGGCCGGGCACCGGCTGGGCGAGCTGACCCTGGACGAGCGGGATCTGGCGCGCCTGGTCCGGTTCCGCGAGAAGCTGCGCGACCACCTGGACGGCGTGGACGTGGCGGCCGAGCTGAACGCCTTCGCGGCCGCGACCGTCGCCGGGCCGCGCTGGCCCGGTCCCGCGCTGGCCCCGGCGGGCGAGGGCGTCGACGGCCTCATCGCGCGGCTACTCGACGTGCTGTTCCGCGCCGAGGTGACAGGCCGGGCTCGGCGGCTGAAGCCGTGCCGAGCGCCGGAGTGCCGGTGGCTGTTCTACGACCGCTCCCCGGCCGGCAACAGCGTCTGGTGCAGCATGGACATCTGCGGGGCGCGGCACAAGATGCGGGCCTACCGGTCCCGCGCCTGATCAGCCCAGCCGCAGCCGCTCCCCCAGCTTCGCGATGTAGGCCGCCACCTGGCCGGCATCCCGGTCCGGCAGCCCGAACAGCACCTCGGTCACCCCGAGCGACCGCCAGTGCGCGAGCACCTCCTCGTCCGGCCGCCCGGCGAGCGCGACCACCCGCGGCTCGCCCGCCCGGCCCGCGTCCTGCCAGATCTTGCGCAGCAGCCGCACCTTGTCGTCCAGCTCGTGGTCCCGGGGCGTGGTCAGCCAGCCGTCGGCGGAGCGCGCGATCCAGGCGAACGTCCGCTCGGTACCGCCCGCGCCGATCACCACCGGCACCTCGCCGACCGGTTTCGGCCACGCCCAGGACGGGCCGAACCGGACGTGGGCGCCCTCGTAGGCGGCCTCCTCGTCGGTCCACAGCGCCCGCATCGCCTCCAGGTACTCGCGCACCACCGTGCGCCGCTGCCCGGCCGGGACGCCGTGGTCGGTCAGCTCGTCGACGTTCCACCCGAACCCGGCGCCGAGCACCACCCGGCCGCCGGACAGGTGGTCGAGCGAGGCGATCGTCTTGGCCAGGGTGATCGGGTCGTGCTCGGCGGGCAACGCGACCGCGGTCGACAGGGTGATCCGCGTCGTCACCGAGGCCGCTGTGGCCAGGGCGACCCACGGGTCCAGGGTGCGCAGGTACCGGTCGTCGGGCAGCTCGGCGGTGCCGGTGCCCGGGTGCGCCGCCTCCCGCCGGACCGGGATGTGCGTGTGCTCCGGCACCGCGAACGAGTCGAACCCGGCGTCCTCGGCCGCCTTCGCCGCCGCGGCCGGCGTGATCCCGCGGTCACTGGTGAACAACACGACCCCGAACCGCACAGCGGCCTCCCGTCTCCAGCGGCTAGAACACGTTCTAGTAAAGCACGGCTTAGACTCGCGGGACGAGGAAGGGGAAGCAGATGGGGATTGTGACTCCCGGGTTCCAGGGCCGGGCGCGATCGGCGGACGAGAAGCTGCCGCCGGGGCAGTACCTGGTGGAGGACTTCCCCGTCCTCTCCGCCGGGCCGACGCCCCGGGTGCGGCTGGAGAACTGGCGCTTCACGGTCACCACCGAGACCGGGCAGAAGCACGAGTGGACGTGGGCGGACCTCAAGGCGCTGCCGTCGGAGACGCCGACGGTGGACATCCACTGCGTGACGCGGTGGTCGAAGTTCGGCACCACCTGGCGCGGCGTCTCGCTGGACACCCTGCTGGAGGACGTGGACACGGCCGCCGACTACGTGATGGTCGAGTCGCACGGCGGGTACACGACGAACCTGCCGCTGGAGGACCTGCTCGACGGCCAGGCGTGGATCGCCTACGAGTTCGAGGGCGAGGACCTGCCCGCCGAGCACGGCGGCCCGGCCCGGCTGCTGGTGCCGCACCTGTACTTCTGGAAGTCGGCGAAGTGGGTCAAGGGCCTGCGGCTCATGCTGGACGACGACCTGGGCTTCTGGGAGGCCGCGGGCTACCACAGCTACGGCGACCCGTGGCGCGAGCAGCGCTACCAGGGGGACTGACGTGGTCCAGGGGAAGCTGGCGTGGCGGGTCGGACGGCTCGCCGAGGTGCGGGACGAGACGCCCACCGCGCGCACCCTCGTGCTGGACGTGCCCGGCTGGCCGGGGCACCTGGCCGGGCAGCACGTCGACGTCCGCCTCACCGCCGAGGACGGCTACAGCACGACGCGCACGTACTCGATCGCGGCGCCCGCCGACGGCGAGCGCGTCGAGATCACCGTGCAGCGGGTGCCCGGCGGCGAGGTGTCGCCGTTCCTGACCGAGGTGTTCGCGCCCGGCGACCCGGTCGAGCTGCGCGGCCCGGTGGGCGGGTGGTTCGTCTGGCGCCCGGCGTCACCCGATCCGGTGCTGCTGGTCGCGGGCGGCGCCGGGATCGTGCCGCTGATGGCGATGATCCGCGCCCGGCGCCAGGCAGGCAGCCGGGCGCCGTTCAAGCTGCTGTACTCGGTGCGCACCCCGGAGGACGTGTACTACGCGGGCGAGCTGCGCCGCCCGGAGGCCGGGCTGGACGTCACGTTCGTCTACACGCGCAAGGGCCCGGCGGACTGGCCGGGCGAGCCGCACCGGATCGGGGTGGCCGACGTCAACTCCGCGGGCTGGCCCGCGGAGTTCGGGCCGCAGTGCTACGTGTGCGGGCCTACCGGGTTCGTCGAGGCGGTGGCGAACGTGCTCGTCGCGCTCGGCCACGATCCGCGGCGCGTCAAGACCGAACGCTTCGGGCCCAGCGGGAGCTGACATGAGCGAGCCCTTCGAAGACGGCAACGCACTGGCCGGCCCGGCCGGCGAGATCTTCGCCGTGGACATCACCGCCGCCACGACCCGCTGCGTGGCCTGCGGCCGCGTCGACGCGGTCGCGTCGCTGCGCGTCTACCGGCACGCGCCGGGCCTGGTGGCCCGCTGCGCCGGCTGCGACGCCGTGGTGCTGAAACTGGTGCGCGGCCCGGAGTCGGCGTGGCTGGACCTCACCGGGACGTCCAGCCTGCGCGTGCCGCTGCCCGGAGCCTGACGGGACCGGCAAACACCCCACCCGGACCGGCAAACACCCCACCCGGACGGGCAAACACACCGGCTGGGGCGGCGTGTTTGCCCATCTGCCGTTGCGGTGTGGGCGCGTGTGCCGGGAGTCGCGGCCGGCTCCCGGCGCACGCTCGCGTCCGCCGTCAGGACAGCAGCGGCCTGCCCAGCGGCGGGAAGGGTTCGCGAGCCCCCATCGCGGTGAGCCCGACGTTCACGAAGGCGTAGAACCCGAGCGCGGCGAACGCCAGGACCACGTACCCGGAGAACTCGAACAGCGTCGCGTCGCCAACGTGCAGCGCCGTCGCGGCCAGTGCCAGCGCGGCCACGACGAGCCCGACGATCAGCGGGTAGACCGCCGGCAGCCGCAGGCACGGCACCAGGAGGAACACGAACAGGCACGCCCAGCAGATGAAGAACATCTCCTGCGTCTGGGCCGCCACCTCGGGCAGCAGCCCGAACCAGTTGTGCGTCAGGCCGAGCAGCAACCCGCCCAGGCTCAGCCAGAACCCGGCGAACGTGCCGGTGATGCCGGCGACCATCGTCTGCCCCAGCAGCAGCGCCCACACCGTGGAGATGACCAGGCCGACGCCGGTCGCGAACAGCACGATGGGCAGCACCGCGCCGAGCGCGGCCAGCGGGAGCATCACCCCGGTCAGCGCGATGCCCAGTGCCAGCGACCCGACCGCGAAGATCGGGAGGGCCAGGATCAGCGGATCACCGCCCGCGCCGACCACGACGCTCGCCGGGTGGCCGGGCGATTCGACGATCGCCCGCAGGTCCTGGACGTGGGGAACGGTTTCCGGATGGACGTTGGTGCTCTGCGTTGTCTCTGACATGGCGTTCCACCTCACGGGCACGGGAGGTCAGCCCACCGACGGGCCCATCCCGAGCGACTGCGGCGTAGAGGAATCGGGCGAGGGCTGGTGCAGCCCCTCGTCCAGCGGACCGAACTCGGTCATCAGCGCGGGGCTGCCGCCCCACGGGGTCTGCTCCTCGGCGACCAGCGAGTTGGTCGTGAGCAGCAGCCCGGCCACCGACGCGCCGTTCTGCAGCGCCGAGCGGCACACCCGCAGGGGATCGATGATCCCCATCTCGATCATGTTGCCGTAGCGGTCGAGCAGCGCGTCGAACCCCTCGTCCTCGCCGAGATCACGCGTGCGCGCCACCACCTCGTCGGCCGGGTAGCCGGCGTTGGCCGCGATCAGCCGCGCCGGTTCGGCCAGCGCCCGCCGCACGATCTCCGCCCCGGTGGCGTAGTCGCCGGCCAGGCCGGTGTCGGCCAGCACCTTCTCGGCGTGCAGCAACGCCGCCCCGCCACCGGCGACGATGCCCTCCGCCATGGCCGCCCTGGTCGCGGACAACGCGTCCTCGACCCGGTGCTGCAACTCCTTCAGCTCGGCCGGGGTGGCCGCGCCGACGTGGATCATCGCGACCTTCCCGGTCAGCGCGCCGATGCGTTCGGTCAGGACGTCCTCGTCCACGCCGAACTGGGCGCGCTCCAGCTCCGCGCGCAGCTGGGTGACGCGGAACTCGACGTCGTCGGCGGATCCCGCCCCGTCGACGACGGTCGTCTTGTTCTCGGTCACCCGCACCTGCCGGGCCCGCCCGAGGTGCTCCAGCGTCATCGTCTCCAGCGTGAACCCGGAGTGCCGGGACAGCACCGCGCCCCCGACGACCGCGGCGAGGTCCTCCAGCTTGTGCAGCCGCCGGTCGCCGAAGCCGGGCGCCCGGATCGCGCACGCCTGGAACGTGCCGTTGACGTGGTTGTGCACGAGCATGCTCAGCGCGGTGCCCTCGACCGTCTCGGCGATCACCACCAGCGGCCGCGGCGCGCGCATCACCTTGTCCAGCAACGGCATCAGCTGCTGCACCTTGGTGATCTTCTCGCTGCACATCAGGATGTAGGGGTCGTCGAGCACGGCCTCCAGCCGGCCCGGGTCGGTGACCAGGTACGGCGAGAGGTAGCCGTTGTCGAACTCGAACCCCTCGACGAAGTCGACGGTCATCCCGATCCGCGGGGCCTCCTCGACGGTGACCACACCGGTGTCGCCGACGGTGTGCAGCGCCTTCGCGATGACCGCGCCGACCGCGTCGTCGTCGTTGGCGGAGATGGCGGCGACCCGGGCGTAGTCGTGCTCGGCGACGACCGGGTGCGCGACCTTCTCCAGGTGCTCGACCAAGCGGCCGACGGCGTGGTCGATGCCGCGCTTGACCAGCACCGGGTTGCCGCCGCGCGCGATCGCCGCCATGCCCTCCCGCACGATGGCCTGGGCGAGCACCGTCGCCGTGGTGGTCCCGTCTCCCACCACGTCGTTGGTCTTGATCGCGGCTTCCTTGACCAGCTGCGCGCCCATGTTCTCGAACTGGTTCTTCAGGTGGATCTCCCGAGCGATCGTGACGCCGTCGTTGGTGACCACCGGCGAGCCGGTGATCTTCTCGATGATCACGTTGCGCCCCTTGGGACCCAGCGTGGACTTCACCGCCTCGGCCAGCTTGTCCACACCGGACAGCAGCAGGCCGCGGGCGTCCGCGCCGAACCGCAGTTCCTTCGCCATCGTTTCGTCACTCCTCCGCTGCGAGTGGTCAGGGGGTGAGGATCGCCCGGCCCCGCACGCGGCCGCCGTCCAGATCGGCCAGCGCGTCGAGTGCCGCGTCCAGCGGGTACTTCTTCGTGTGCAGCGTGACCTTCCCGGCCTGCGCCAGCACCATCAGCTCCACCAGGTCGTTGTAGGTGCCGACCAGGTTGCCGATCACGTTGCGCTCGGTGGAGATGATGTCGATCGTCGGGATGTCGATGTTGCCGCCGTAGCCGATGACGAAGTGCGAGCCGCCCCGCCGGGTCATAGCGAAGGCGTCCTGCTGGGCGCCCTGCTCGGCGACGAAGTCGAGCACGACCTCGGCGCCGTTGCCGCCGGTCAGATCCAGCACCGCGTCGACCTGCTTGCCGTCGGCCAGCACCGTGTGGTCCGCGCCGAGCCCGGCCGCGAGCTCGAGCGCCTCGGCGTTGCGGTCGACGACCACCACGGTGGCCGCCGTCAGCGCGCGCAGCGACTGGATGCCGATGTGCCCCAGCCCGCCGGCGCCATTCACGACGCACACCGTGCCCGGGTACAGCTGCGGCACCGCCTTGCGCACCGCGTGGTAGGCGGTGATCCCGGCGTCCGCGAGCGCCGCGACGTCCGCGGGTTGCGTGCCGGGGTCGAGCTTGATGCACGCCCGCGCGGAGGTGAGCAGGTACTCGGCCATCCCGCCGTCGGAGTCGATGCCGGGGAAGACCGAGTTCTCGCAGTGCATGTCGTTGCCCGCGCGGCAGGCGTGGCACAGCCCGCAGGTCGGCGTCGGGTGCAGGATCACCGTGTCGCCGACCGCCACGTTGGTCACGCCCGGCCCGATCTCGTGCACCCAGCCCGCGTTCTCGTGCCCGATCGTGTAGGGCAGCGTGACGCCGGACTTCTCCGCCCACTGCTCCTCGATGATGTGCAGATCGGTCCGGCACACACCCGCGCCGCCGATCTTCACCACGACGTCGAAGGGTTCCTTGGCCCGCGGCTCCGGAACGTCCTCGATCACCGGCTGCTGGTGGTAGGCGTGCAGCCGCACCGCTTTCATCGTGCGCCCTCCTGTTCTCCGGTGTGCGGGTACCGCACGCGCAGCATGTCCCGGCAGACCCCGGAGTTGGCCTCCTGGCCTGCCCGCGTCAGCCGCGCGAATCCGAGGTGCCGCGCTGCGTCCGACGGCGGCACCGCCTCGCCGGTCTCCGGGTCGACCAGCAGCGGATCGCCGTCCCCGCACGGCAGCCCGAGTTCCCGGCGCCTGGCCCGGAGCCGTTCCAGGTCCGGGCTCGCGGGCACCTCGCCCAACGTCATCCGTGACAGCCGGTCACCGTCCACACCGGACCTGCGCAGCGCGCGGCAGACCCGGTCGGTGCCGGCGAGCACCGCCTTGCGGACGAAGGTGGCCCGCAGCTCGTCCAGCTCGTTCACCGCCTCGCCCGCGAACGAGGCGACGAACCCGGCCCGCGCCGCGACACCCCGGTTGATCGCCTCGGCCGCGAAGTGGTCGACCAGCCGGACCTCGACGCTCGTGACGCCGGGCACCGCGGAGACGGCGTCGAAGGCGTCGGCGACCATTAGGAACGCGAAGTTCGGCGCGCAGAAGTAGGTCGGCAACCGCAGTTCGACGGCCGCCCGTCCGCCGTCCACCGCGCACCGCGCGACGAACCCGAGGTCGGTGAGCGGCTCGTCCAGCTCGGGATCGCGGACGGTGCCCAGCGCCTGCCACACCGCGGCGTGGCAGGCGCGGACCTCCTCCAGCGCGGTCACGGGTTCGGCACGCCGACGGGCTCGACCACCTTCGGCGCCTCGAGCCGCAGCTCCTCGGGCACGTCGATGTCGTAGAGCCGGGCGGCGTTCAGCCCGAGGATCTTCTTCTTCTGTTCCACCGTCAGCGGCGCGAAGTCGGACAGCTCCTCGTCGGCCGGCATCTGCCAGTCGACGAACCCTTCGACCTGCCACTTCGGCTCCCAGATCGCGTAGTCCGCGCCGAAGATCAGCTTGTCCTCGCCGAGCCAGAACATCAGCTCGCCCATCACCTTCGCGAAGAACTTCGGCCGGGCGTGCATGAGCCCGCCGACGACGACCGCGAGGCCGGCGTAGACGTTGCGCTCCTGCGTGGCCATGAAGCAGAAGTCCTCGATGCGCGGCAGTCCGACGTGCTCGACGATGAAGTTGAGCCCCTGGAAGCTGGTCGCGGCGCGGTCCACATCGGACATGTCGAACGCGTCCTTGTCCAGCGGCCAGATCGTCGGGCCCTTGTGCACGTGGACGTTCCTGACGCCCAGCTCCTCGCACTTTTCCAGGTAGCGGAACGCCTCCGGGTCCTTCAGGCTCCAGCCGCGGGAGTCGCCCAGCCACTCGGCGGTGTAGAGCTTGACGCCCTTGCAGCCGTAGCGCTTGACCCGCTCCTCGAACGCCTTCATGCCCGCGTCGCCCTCACGCGGGTCGAAGTAGGTGTTGACGAGGAACTTGCCCGGGTGCTTCTCGGCCAGCGCCCCGTCGGCTTCGGTCGTGTTGAACCCGTTGCGGTACCACTGCCGCAGGTTCGTCGGCTGGAAGATCGCGACGTCGACGTGCCCGGCCTCGAACAGGTCGTGCATCATCAGTTCCTCGGAGTACTTCTGGAACCGGTCGATCGGCCAGTGGGTGTCGGCCGGGCCGAGGCCCTGGTAGGCGTGGAAGCACTCGATCCAGCCCTTGGCGTACTCCTCCTGCCCCTCGACCCAGTTCTCCGGGCTGGCGTCCCAGAAGTGGGTGTGCCCGTCGACCACGAAGTACTTCTCGCCGTCCTTTTCGTACATTCTCCTGCCCTCACTCCGTTGTGGTGGTCGGCGTCAGCGGATCGGTTTGAGGTCGAAGTCGAGGTACTCGGCCGCGTCCTCCGGGTTGGCGAACATGATCGTGCGATCGTCCAGGTGCACCATCCGGCCATAGTGGGTGGACATGCTCTCCTCGAACTCGGCGGAGTTGAACCAGCCCTCCTCCTCGCCGGCGGCCTCGTCGATCTCGCTGTAGACCACGTCCATCCGGTTCTTCGCGTCCACGCGGATCATCGACGGCAAGTGGGTGATCCGCACGTTGTCCTTGGTCCCCATCACCTCGGCCACGATCACGCCGACCTGGTTGTTCATCAAGGTGAAGCCGCACATGTTGGACGCGGTGTTGTCGGACTTGAACGGGCTCTCGGCGCGCACTTGGGTAGTCACTGGGCCAGCTCCTTCGGTGCTTGCAGACGCAGGTCGGACAGGATGCCGCCGAAGCGGCTCTTCACGCGGTCGAGTCCGTCCTCGAAGCGGGACGGTTTGGCGTCGGGCTGCGACCACAGCGGCTGCAGCGTCCTGGCCGCGGTGACGCAGCGCGGCACCCAGGTGCTCAGCCAGTCCTGCATGATCTTCGTGTTGTGCTCGGCGAACTCGCGGTCGCCGACCAGCAGCTCGAACATGGCGCGCGTGTAGCGCAGGTCGCGTTCGGCGTAGTCGTACTCCTCGGCCCCGATCAGGGTCGGGGTCACGAAGTCGCCGTTGGCCGGCGCCGCCTGCTGCACCAGGTTGCTGCGGAACAGCTCCCCCACCAGCGGTTCGAACACGATGTTGGCGGCGAAGACGGCCTCGCACCAGTCGTCGATCGCGGTCAGCTGCTCGGCGACCTCCCGTACGCCCTGCCAGGCCGGGTCGTCGTTCCACGTCGCCAGGTGCGCGGCGCCGTCGAAGCCCTCGATCTCCTCGGTGAGGGTGAGGTTGTACAGCGCCAGGTCCTGCGCGGCCCGGATCTTGTGCATGCTGTTGACCGAGATCGCGTTGTTGTGCATGTTCGTCGGGGCCCGCCGGTTGGCGTTGGCGAACAGGTACAGGCCCAGCCCGTGGTCGACGTGCATCCACGCTCCGACGTGCTGCGCCACGAACTGGGTCCAGTTGCGGTTCCACTGGTCGAAGGCGTTCGACTGCCGGGCGGCCTCGATGTTCTGGTTGAGCTGGCGCACCACGTTGGCGTTGTAGCGGTAGAGCGTGAGCTCCCACTCCTCGTTCGGGTCGCGGAACTCGTGCCAGCCCAGCGCGGGCCAGTCGTAGCCCTTGCCGCCCGAGCCCGGCCCGCGTTCCGGCACCGGCCGGTCCGAGCCCCACGCCTTGAGCACGGTCCATTCGAGCGGGTACCCACCACGCCCGTCGGCGAACGCGTACAGCCAGCCCTGCGCCAGGTAGTGCCGCGGGTCGGGCTGCACCTCGACGGTGACGTCCTCGTAGTGGCTCTGCTTCCGCTTGGCCGGGTTGAAGTAGTTGAACCGGCGCGCCCCGGAGTCCGGGAAGACCTTGGCGCCCGCTTCGGCGTCGGTGAAGACGGGCTTGGGCACGCTGCGTTCCTGCGTCGCTGTCATCGGCTTGTTCCTTCACTCGTCGCCGGTGGTGGTGAACTTGTCGTAGAAGATCCGCTTGTCCGCGACCCCGAGCGCGGGCAGCAGTTCCAGGGCCGCCTCGACCATCGGCGGCGGACCGCACACGTAGGCGTCGGCGCCGGCGAGATCCGTCTCGCGGCGGCGCACGACATCGGTGATCAGCCCGGTCTCGCCGTCCCAGTCGTCGTCGCCGGGCTCGGACAGCGCGGGCACGTAGGTGAACGCGGGCAGGGTCTGCTCCAGCTCGTGGAGCTCCGCCTCGAAGCAGAGGTCCTGCTTGCGGCGGGCGCCGTAGTAGAACGTGGTCCGGCGCGCCGCCACCTCGCCGCCGCGGGCGGCCATCGACCGCAGCAGCGACAGGATGGGCGCCATGCCGGCCCCGCCGCCGACGAACACCAGTGGCGCGCCGGGCGCGTCCCGCAGGGTGAACACCCCGAACGGCCCGGTCACCTCGAGCCGGTCACCGACCGCGACACCGGTGTCCAGGAACTGGGAGAACAGGCCGCCGGGGTAGATCTTGACCACGAACTCCAGGTGCCCGTCGGCAGGCAGGCCGGCCATGGAGAACGAGCGCGTCTGGTCCGTGCCGGGCACCGCGAAGTCCAGGTACTGGCCGGGGAAGTACTTGAGCGTGGCCGGTTCGACCAGCTTCAGCACGAGGTGGCGCATGTCGTGCGTGACCGGCTCGTTGGACACGACCTCGGCCACCGCGGTCCGGATCGGCAGTCCGGAGTGGATCATCTCCTCGTCGTAGTTGAGCAGTTCGATGGTCAGGTCCTCGTACGCGTGCGCCCGGCACAGCAGCGTGAACCCTTCCTCCTTCTCGAAGTCCGGCAGCGCGAACGTGGAGTACCTTTCGTGCTCCACGTCGTCGCCGTCGAGGATGAACGACTTGCACGAGGCGCACTGCCCCTCCTTGCAGCCGTGCATGAGCATCACGCCCTGTTCGGCGGCGGCGCGGAGGATCGTCTGGTCCTCGTCGACCTCGATCTCGATCCCCACCGGCTCGAAGCGCACCACGTGCTTGTCGCCCATCGACACCCCTTCGTGTCCCGGCGCGCGGGCCCCGGTGCGCCCGGGGCCCGCAGCGGGCGTCAGTTCGCCGGCGCCGGCCGCCCGGCCGGTCCCTGGCGGTTGTAGTCGGCGATGAAGGCCGACCGCTCGTCGTCGGTCATCTGGTTGAGCAGCACGTTGGGGCTCTGCACCTCGGGCATGCGCCGCAGGTGGTCCAGCGTCCACATCTTCTTCGGGTCGAGGTCCAGGTGCGGCTGCGCGACCATCGTCTTGCCGTCGTCGCGCACGAAGCCCATGTCGGAGACGACGTCGGCCCAGTTCCAGCCGTGGTAGAGGGTCTCCCACTCGCGGGCGCCGACCAGCTGGCCCATGTTCGGCGTCTGCCTGCCCTGGTAGACCGGGCGGAACGCCTCGGCGTCGGTCCAGCGGCACGGCTCCGAGCAGTAGGTGCGCCACTGCCCGTCCACCTTGTCGATCACGGTGTCCTCGCGGATGAGGCACGGCACCATGCACGTCCAGCACCGGTGCGGGTACACGTAGTCGACGTCCTCGGCGACGATCGGGTGGTGCCCGTTCGGCACGGACAGCCGGTTGTAGTTCTCCCACCACTTCCCGTACTTGTCGTACCAGCCGGGGTACTTGTGCTCGAACCACTCGAAGTCCTCGTCGGTCATCGGGTCGATGCGCCAGTAGTTGGCGAGCCACCCGGTGGCGAAGAACTGCGCGACCTCGTGCACGTAACCCTTGTTCCAGATGCGGTTCCAGGCCTCCTCGATCAGGTCGTGCGGGATGACCAGGCCGTACTTCTCCAGCGGCACGAGGTAGCTGCGGTAGTAGTCGTCGTAGATCCAGCGGCGCCACATCTCGGCGTAGGACTCGCGGTCCTTGCGGCGGTCCTTGGTGCCGTACTCGATGAACGTGCCGATCGCCGCGTCCACCACGGCGTGGTTGTTCCACCACGCGTAGCGCAGGTCGCGTTCGAGCAGCTGGTGGTTGCTCTCGTCGGACAGCGCCATCAGCAGCGTGGCGTAACCGTTGCTGATGTGCCGGGACTCGTCGGACTGCACCGAGTGGAAGACGGTCGGCAGCAGGTAGTCGCCGTTGGCCGCGGCCTCCGCCGGCATGGCCACGAACAGCGTGTTGGTGAACGCGGTCTCGGCGACGATCGTCAGGTAGATGCTCGCGGCGGTGATGGCGTCACCGGTGATGAAGCCTTCCGCGAACTGGCGGCCGATCGTGCCGCAGTAGTCGTTCTGGAAGTTGCGCAGGCTCGAGTTGAAGCCGGCCGGGTCGATGTAGTTGTTCATGTACAGGCGCTTGAGGTTCTGCTGGATCGTCGAGTGCCGGACCTCGTCGATCATCTGGATCGCCTGGCCGTTGTGCAGCTCGGGGTTCGGCACGGTGCGGAACAGCAGCGGCATCGCGCGCGCCGCGGAGATCTCCGGCAGCGGGATGATGCTCAGGAACAACTTCTGCCACTCCAGCCAGCGTTCCTGGACCTGGCGGAACATGTTGCCGCGGATCGCGCCGTCCTCGGCGCCGTACACGCGGTGGTCCTTCTCCTCCTGCATCGGGAAATAGGACCGCAGGACCTGCTTGAGCGGATCCTTCTTCTTCGCCTTGCGGAACGTGTAGTCCGTCCCGTACTGCGACACCGGCTCGTGGTAGGCCGGTTCCCAGGACAGTTCCTGGATCTTCTGGTGGGCTCTCGCCACACTTTGGCGGCTCATGATCACTCCTAGGTGGGCACAAGTCCTACACCGTCTATTGGAGGCCGGGCGCCCGCGCGTGCGGGTCTCAATATGAGACAGGCGGTTCAGGTTCGCCGAAGACGGATCGGCGCAGCTCGGCGAGGTGGTCGTGCACCGCGGCCTTCTGCCGGGCGTCGCCCTCGGCCTCCGGCGTGATGCCGAGGGCGCGCAGCAGTTCCGCCGCCGGGTCGCCCGGGTGCCCGTCCCCGAGGGTGGGGTGCAGGCCCTGGTCGACGAGGTGGTGGAACACGACGTTCACGACCGTCCACGGGTTGTACGTTTCCTCGGGCATGCACCCATCCCACGCCCGGCCGGCACAGGGGCGTGTCTCAATTTGAGACGCGGTGCGACCGGCCGGGCGGCTACCTTGTGACCCAGGACACAACGGCGGTGTCCGGACTACCCTGTGCGGGGCAGCGGCAGGAGGTCAGAGTGGACCACGACCGGGGCGGCGCGGTGCTCGACGACGTCAAGCTGGCGCGCACCCGGTTGCGGTTCCTGACGGCCGAAGCGGTCGAGCCCGGGCAGGTCCGCGAGGCGATCCTCGCGTCCTGGTGGCGCTCCCGCGAGTTCCAGGTGCCCGCCGACCGCATCGACCTGCCCTACAGCGGCGACCAGAACCTGGACACGCCGCTGATCCGCGGCGCGCAACCGGTGCTGGAACGGCTCGGCGACCAGCTCGACGGCCAGCCGATCAGCATGATCCTCACCGACCAGTCCGGCGTCGTGCTCACGCAGCGCACCGGCGACCACGACCTGCACCGGCACCTGCAGAGCGTGGAGCTGGCGCCCGGGTTCAGCTATGGCGAGAAGTTCGTCGGCACCAACGGGATCGGCACCGCGCTCGCCGACGGGCGGCCGACGCAGGTGTTCGGGCACGAGCACTACGCGGAGAACCTGGAGAACCTGGCGTGCGCGGGCGTGCCGATCCAGCACCCGATCTCCGGCAAGACGATCGGCGCCGTGGACCTGACCTGCTGGCGCAAGGACGCCGGCGGGCTGCTCGTCGCGCTCGCCAGGTCGACCGCCGAGCAGATCCGGCAGGCGCTGCTCACCCACAGCACCATGCGCGAGCTGGTGCTGTTCCAGACCTACCTGCAGGCCTGCCGCCGCACCACCGGGATCGTGATCGCGTTCAACGACGACGTGGTGATGATGAACGACGCCGCCCGCCAGCTCCTCGACCCGGCCGACCAGTCGCTCGTGCTCGGGCACGCCAAGCAGGCGCTGTCCGCGGCCCGGCGCGCCACCGAGACGATCGTGTTGTCCAGCGGCGGCAAGGTGCGGATGTACTGCCGTCGTGTGGCGGGCGAGCGGACCGGCGAGATCGCCGGCGGGGTGCTGTCGGTGCAGCTGGTCGACACCGACGACGGGGGCGCGGGCGTCACGCTGCCCGCCGTGCCGATGTTCCTGCCCGGCGTGGCAGGGTCGGCGCCGACGTGGTCGCGCAGCTGCCACGCCGTCGACAGCAGCTTCGTCCGCGGCGAGTGGCTGGTGCTGGCAGGCGAGCCCGGGGTCGGGAAGCACACGCTGGCGCAGGGCGTGCACCGGCGGCGCAACCCGGCCGGGCGGCTGCACACGCTCGACGCGGCCGAGGCCGGACCGGGCTGGGCCGGGGACGTGCGGCACGAGCTGCTCGACGACCCGGTGGACACGCTGGTGATCCGGCATGCCGACCGGCTGGGCGACGAGGACGTGCGCGCGCTGGTCGCGGTGCTGCGGCAGGTGCCGCGGCCGGACGGGCCGTGGGTGGCGCTGACGCTGACGCCGGAGGCCGAGAGCAGCCCGCGGCTGGCGGAGCTGCTCGCGTTCTTCCCGCGGACGGTCGGGGTGCCGTCGCTGCGGCGGCACGTGGAGGACCTGGCCGAGCTGGTGCCGCTGTTCCTCAGCAAGCTGTCGCACGGCGGGCAGATCACGTGCTCACCGGAGGCGATGCACCTGTTGATGCGGGCGTCATGGCCGGGCAACACGGCGCAGCTGCACCAGGTGCTGCGGGAAATCACCCAGCGGCGCCGCACTGGGACCATCCGGCCGAACGACCTGCCGGCCGAGTACCACACCATCACGCGGCGTCCGCTGAACCGGTTCGAGGCCGTCGAACGCGACGCGATCGTGCGCAGCCTGGAGGACGCGGGCGGCAACAAGGCCCGCGCGGCGCAACTGCTGGGCATCTCCCGCGCGACGATCTACCGGAAGATCCACGAGTACGGGATCGTCACGCCGGTGCACTGACGCCGGCGCGGTGGGTTTGCCGTTCTGGGCGGTGTGTTTGCTGTCTGGGTGGTGTGTTGGCGTTCCGGGTGCGGGCCAGCCACCCGGCACCAAGGCGCCCACTCCGGGCGCCTTGTTCACCACGCAGCCGTGTTCTCTCCCCAGGCGACGTCACGCGGTGCGCAGGCTCCGCGCCCACTCGGCGAGATCCGTGACCGTCCAATCCGGACTCGCGTGTGCGGGCAGCGGGCGGCGGCCGTCGCGGGTGACGAAGGCCGTGCGCATTCCCGCGGCCTGCGCGCCGGCGATGTCCCAGTCGTGCGCGGCGACCATCACCGGCGGCTCGCCGGCGTGTTCGACCAGCGCGTAGGCCGCCGGGGACGGCTTGAGCGCGCCCGCCGCCTCGGCCGAGTAGATCGCGTCGAAACCGAGGTCCGCGAGTTGCGCCTCGATCACCGCCTGCGGCGAGTTCCCCAGCGCCACCAGCCGGTGCCCCTGGTCGCGCAGCTCGGCCAGCGCGGGCTCCACATCGGGGTGCGGCGGCAGGGATCGCAGCGTCGCGGCCAGCCGTGGCACGTCCGCGTCGGGCGCGACGGCGCGTGCGCAGGCTCCGGCGAGCTGCGCGAAGTCCTGGTACCGGCCGCTCGCGGTGACCACCAGCGCGGTGTGGATGAGCAGGTCGAACCACCGCGTGCGGACCTCCTCGCCGCCGAGGACGTCGTCCAGCGGCGCGAGGTCGAGCAGGGTTTCGTTGATGTCGAAGACCATGAGCATGACCGGCAAGGTACTATCACCTTCGTACCTACGACAAGGGGACGCGATGGACCTCGATCTCGGCACCGTGCTGTCGGCGCTGGCCGACCGGCACCGGCGCGGGGTGGTCGTCGACCTGCTGGACCGGCCGGACGGCGAGCACGCGTGCGCCTCGTTCGACCTGCCCGTCGCCAAGTCGACCCGCACCTACCACTGGCGGGTGCTGCGGCAGGCCGGGCTGATCCACCAGCGCGACGCGGGCAACGGCAGCTTCGTGCGCCTGCGCCGGGACGAGATCCACCAGCGGTTCCCCGGCCTGCTGGACTCCATCCGGCAGGCCCACCACGACGAAAGGCGATCCGAGTGACCTCCTCCACCGCCGACCTGGTCGACGAGCACGGCGACAAGCTCCGGGTGTGCGACACGCAGTTCCGCCAGTTCGGCGGGCAGCGGGTGTTCTCCGGCCGGGTCCGGACCGTCTCGTGCTACCAGGACAACGGCCTGGTCAAGCAGGTGCTCGCCACGCCGGGCGAGGGCGCGGTGCTGGTGGTCGACGGGCGCGGCTCGCTGCACACCGCGCTCACCGGCGACCTCATCGCGGGCTCGGCGGTGGAGAACGGCTGGGCCGGCCTGGTGATCAACGGCGCGGTGCGGGACAGCGCGGTGCTCGCCGGGCTGCCGATCGGCATCAAGGCGCTGGGCACCAACCCGCGCAAGAGCAGCAAGGCGGGCAACGGCGCGGTCGACGTGCCGGTCGGCTTCGGCGGGGTCACCTTCCACCCCGGCGACATGCTCTACGCCGACGACGACGGCATCGTGCTGCTGGAGAGCTGAGCGTGGGGGCGGGCCGGCCGGCCCGCCCCTCTGGCTCAACGACCGGCGGACACCAGCGCCCGCTCGGTCAGCACGCGCGCCAGGTGCTGCCGGTACTCGGCCGTCGCGTGGGCCTCGTCGGCCGGGGAGGTGCCCTCCGCGGCCAGCGCGGCGGCCTCGGCGGCGGACGCGCCGTCGGCCAGGGCCGCCTCGGTCGCCGTGGCGCGCAGCGGGGTGCCGCCCATGTTGATCAGCGACACGGCGCTCCCGGCGACGACGACCCCGACGATCGCCCAGTCGATCGACCGCCGCGTGAACTTTTCGAACGCCCACCCGGCGCCGTTCTGCACCGGGATCCGCACCTCGGTCAGCAGCTCCTCCGGCGCGAGCGGCGTCTCGAACGGCCCCTGGAAGAACTCGGCCGCCGGAATCCGCCGCTCGCCGTCCGGGCCGCGCGCGACCAGCACCCCGTCCACGGCGAGGACCGCCGCGGGCAGGTCGGCCGCCGGGTCGGCGTGGACCAGCGAGCCGCCGATCGTGCCGCGGTGGCGCACCTGCTGGTCCCCCACCTCACCCGCGACGTGCGCGAGCAGCGGCGCCTGCTCGGCAAGCACCGGGTCGTGGTGCAGGTCGTGGTAGCGCGACATCGCGCCGATCGCGATCTCGCCGCCCTCGGCCCGCACGTACCGCAGCTCGTCGAGCGGGCCGATGTCGACGACCACCTCGGGCGCGGCGAAGCGCAGTTTCATCAGCGGCAGCAGGGACTGCCCGCCCGCCAGCAGCTTGGCGTCGTCACCGTGCTCGGCGACCACCGCGAGCGCCTCGTCCACAGAGGACACCCGCCGGTAGGTGAACTGGGCCGGGATCACCGCTGGACCTCCTGCCCGGACGCGTTCATCACCGCGTTGACGATGTTGTGGTAACCCGTGCAGCGGCACAGGTTCCCCTCCAGCCCCGCACGCACCTCCTGGCGCGTCGGCTTCGGGTTGTGGTCCAGCAGCGACACCGACGCCATGATCATCCCGGGCGTGCAGAAACCGCACTGTAGGCCGTGTTCCTCGCGGAACGCGCGCTGCACCGGGTGCAGGTCGCCGCCGTCGCCGTGCAGGCCCTCCAGCGTGGTGACCGAGTGCCCGTCGGCCTGCGCGGCCAGCACGGTGCACGACTTCACGGACTCGCCGTCGAGCAGCACCGTGCACGCGCCGCAGGAGGTGGTGTCGCATCCGATGTTCGTCGCCGTCAGCCCGGCCTGCTCGCGCACGAAGTGGACCAGGAGGGTGCGGTCCTCGACCTCCTCGGAGACCGTCGTGCCGTTGATCTCGATCGAGACCTTCACTTCAGTTCGCCTTCCTCGCGTCGGTGAGAGCCTGCCAGACCCGCAGCGGGGTGGTGGGCATGTCGAGATGGCGCACGCCCAGGTGGGACAGCGCGTCGACCACCGCGTTGTGCACCGCGGGGGTCGCGCCGATCGTCGCGGCTTCGCCGATCCCCTTGACGCCCAGCAGGTTCCGCGTCGTGGGCGTCTCGGAGTCGACCAGCTCGAAGTCGGGCAGCTCGGTCGCGGTGATGAACGAGTAGTCGGCCAGCGTGGCGGTGGTCGGGTTGCCGTCGGCGTCGTAGTTCATGACCTCCAGCAGCGCCTGCGCCGCGCCCTGGCCGAGCCCGCCGTGCCGCTGGCCCTGGAAGGCGAGCGGGTTGACGATCGGGCCCGCGTCGTCGCACGCGATGATCCGCTTCAGCTCGACCTTCCCGGTGAGCGTGTCGACCTCGACGACGGCGAGGTGCGCGCCGAACGGGAACGTCGGGGCGCCGTCGCCGAACCACACGTCGGCGGTCAGGTCGGCCTGCTCGGCCACCTGCGCCCAGGTCACCGAACCGCTCGCGGGCGCGCCGCGCACCTGGAAGGCGCCGTCGGCGAGCTCGATGTCGTCCGGGCTGGCCTCCAGCCGGTCGGCCGCGAGCGCGCGGGCCTGCTCGATGACCTGGTCGGCGGCCTGGCGCAGCGCGGATCCGCCCAGCTGCAGCGATCGCGACCCGAAGGTGCCGATGGCCCGCGGCACCTCGTCGGTGTCGCCGTGCCGGATGCTGATCTTCTCGATGGGCACGCCGAGCTGGTCGGACAGCAGCATCGCCAGCGTGGTGTCCAGGCCCTGGCCGTGCGGCGAGGCGCCGGTCCACGCGGTGACCGAGCCGTCCGGGTTGATGTGCACCTTGCCCGCCTCGCCCGCGCGGTCGTTGCCGGTGACCTCGACGTAGGCGGACAGGCCGAGCCCGAGCACGATCGGGTCGCCCGCCTCGCGGCGGCGGGCCTGCTCGGCGCGCAGCTGCTCGTACCCGCCGGCTTCGAGGACCTTGTCCAGGACCTTCGCGTACTCGCCGGTGTCGTAGTTCGCGCCGGTCGGCGACTGGTACGGGAACTCGTCCGGGCGGATGAAGTTCACCCGGCGCACCTCCGCCGGGTCCATGCCGATCTCGGCGGCGAACAGGTCCATGGCGCGCTCGATGGCGGCCGCCGCCTCGGGCCGCCCGGCGCCGCGGTACGCCGCGATCGGCGTGGTGTTGGTGACGACGGCCCGGCTGCCCGTCTCCACCTTCGGGAAGTGGTAGACGCCGGTGCCCATCAGCTCGGTCAGCGTGGGCAGGAACATCGTGCGCGGGTAGGCGCCCGCGTCCTGCACGACCTCCAGCCGGAACGCGAGCACGGTGCCGTCGCGGCGGCCGCCGATGGTGACGGTGTTCTGCTGTGCCCGGCCGTGCGTCATCGCGACCAGGTTCTCGCTGCGGGTCTCCACCCAGCGGATCGGACGGCCGGCCCGCTTCGAGGCCCAGCCCAGCACGACGGACTCGGGGTCGGTGCCGATCTTCGCGCCGAACCCGCCGCCGACGTCCGGCGTGATGACCCGGACGTTCGCCGACTCGACGCCGAGGCCCTTCGCGACGGTGGAGCGGGAGATCTGCGCGTTCTGCGTGGACAGCCACAACGTCAGGCGGCCGTCCTCGCCCCACGCGCAAGCCGCGCCGCGCACCTCCAGCGGCGCCGGGGCGACGCGCTGGTTGAGGATCGTCTCGGTGACCACGACCTCGCACTCGTCGAAGGCCTTGTCGTCGAACTCGCCGCCGGTGGTCTGCAGCAGGTTCGTGCCCTGGTCCGGGAACAACACGGTCTCGTCGCTGAGCGCGCTGTCGATGCTCGCCACGACGTCCAGCGGGTCGTAGTCGATGTCGACGAGTTCGGCGGCGTCCGCGAGCTGGTAGCGCTCCTCGGTGAGCACGAGCGCGACGGGCTCGCCGACGTGGCGGACCACGCCGTCGGCGAGCCACGGTTCGACGACCGGGCCCGCCTTGTGCGGGGCGAGATCGATGTCGGCGGCCGTGTAGACCGCGACGACCCCGGGCGCCTCCAGCGCGGCCGAGGTGTCGATCGAGGCGATGCGGGCGTGCGCGATCGGGCTGCGCACGAACATCGCGTGCACCGCGCCGGTCAGCGCCTCCACCCGTAGATCCTCGACGTAGGTCCCGCCCTGCGTGATCAGCTGCTGGTCCTCGATGCGGACCACCCTGGTGCCGACGATGCTCAAAACTGGCCTCCCACTACGGATACTTCGCGATCATGCCTCCTGGCGCGGCGGAAGTCACCCTCGGGTTCGCCCCGCGGAAGACGGCGCTGGCAGAATTTTGCCGAACACGTGCGGTTCTGCCACTCGTGCCGGGGGCGCGGCTGGAGCACGCTCCAGGTGTGGGAAAGCTGAGCCGAATCTTCGCCGGGCTACGGGAGTTCGCTGCCACGCAGATCGAGCTCACCGAGCGCCGGGACCTGGAAAACCGGCCGTGGGAAGAGGAGTTCCTGCACTGGTCCGCCGACGGGCACCTGCACGGAGCCGTCGTGCCGCCACGCGGGCGCCACAGCACGTCCCGCTCCGGCTGGTGCCCCGGGCTCCACCGCGCTACCGCAGGCCCGCCAGCGACTCCGCGCGGAACTCCGCGGGGGTGCGGCCCGTCTCGCGCTTGAAGACCTGGCCGAAGTGGGACGCGCCCTTGAACCCCCAGCGCGCGGCGATCGCGGCGACCGGCGTCGCGGCCAGCCGCGGGTCGGCCAGGTCGCGGCGGCAGCACTCGACACGGCGGGCGCGGATCCACGACGACACCGTGAACCCGGTGCCCGCGAACAGGTTGTGCAGGTGCCGGGGCGAGATGTAGTGCGCGGCGGCGACCGCGTTCGGGCCCAGGGCCGGGTCGCCCAGGTGCGCGTCGATCCACTCGCGCACCTGCTCCAGCAGCACCTCGCGCCGTCCGGGCAGCAAGCGCGTGCCGTGCAGCATCACGGTCACCAGGTCCATCACCGTGCGCACCGCGCGCGGGCCGTGCGGGCCCAGGGACTCCACGTTCCGGTTGAGGCTGAGCAGCATGCCCCACACGGTCGACGGCAGCCCGGGCTCGCACTCGAAGGCGGTCGCGGTGATCCCGGGCGGCGGCGCGGGCAGGTACCGCTTGGGGAACCGGATGCAGGTGGAGCGGTAGTCGTCGCTGGAGACGATCGCGGCGGGCTTCGCGGAGTCGTAGATGGCGAACTGCCCCGGCTTCAGGACCGCGGTCCGCCCGTCCTGCGCCAGGCGCAACTGCCCGGACAGCTGCAGGGTCATCACGTAGAAGTCCTGCTCGTCCGGCGAGATCGTGGCCGCGTCCCGGTAGGCGGCGTGCCGCCCGCTCTCCATGTCGACGAAGTTGACGTCGGCGAGCGGGCGGTTGCGGACGATGCCGGCGAACGCGCGCGGGCGCTCGCAGTCGAAGTGGAACCGCAGCACGCTGCGCTCCACCTGGTGCGTCCACGAGCCGAACTCGACCTTCGGCCCGGAGGCCGGGGGCGCCACGGCCACCACGTCCGCGAGTGACGTCATCGTCATCCCCACCGGTTGTGCGCGCATTCGACAGCGGTGTGCGCCCATCGTTCATGACGGGCGCCGTCCGCCGAATCTACCGTTGCGACACCACCGCGGAAAACCTCAGTGTGGAGGCGTTTCATGGCGTTCGTCGAAGGTTCCCACCACGTCACGTTGTCCGTCGCGGGCGCTCAGGAGGACGTGGACTTCCACGTCAAGGTGCTGGGCATGCGCCTGATCAAGCGCACCGTGCTGTTCGACGGCTCCCTGCCGATCTACCACCTCTACTACTCCAACGCCACGGGCGACCCCAGCAGTGTGGTCACCACGTTCCCGTGGGCGCAGGCCGGGTTCTACGGCAAACGCGGCACGAACCAGGCGCGCGAGGTGCTGCTGTCGGTGCCGCACGATTCACTGGACTTCTGGCACCGGCGCCTGACCGAGCACGACGTCGAGGTGGACAACGTCGAGGTGTTCGGGCAGCGGCGGCTCGCGTTCCGGCACCCGTCCGGCATCGAGTACGTCTTCGTCGGCAACACCGGTGACGACCGCGTCGGGCACGCGGGCTACGGCGTGCCGCCTGAATGCGCGATCCACGGGATCCACGGCGTGGGCATCCACGTCGCGACGCCGGACCGGATGGTCGAGTTCGCCGAGGAATCGTTCTTCTCCCAGGGCCGTCTCGCCGAGGAGGGCGACCGCGCGGCGCTGCAGATCGGCAACGCCAAGTACGGCAACCACCTCGAGCTGACGGTCAACCGCACCGACGACCAGGGCACCTGGGGCTACGGCGCGGGCACCTACCACCACTTCGCGTGGAACGTCGGCAACCTGCGCAACCAGGACGAGGTCAAGTTCGACATCGAAGGCCGCGGCTACACCGACATCTCGGAGCTGAAGGACCGCAAGTACTTCAAGAGCGTGTACGTCCGCACGCCCGGCGGCGCGTTGTTCGAGCTGGCCGTGACTCACCCCGAAGGCGGCTGGACGTGCGACGAGTCGCCGAAGGAGCTGGGCACGCGGTTCCAGCTGCCCGAGCAGTTCGAGCACCGCCGCGAGGAGATCCTCGCCCGGCTCGAGCCGATCGAGATCTGACGTGACCGCACCACATGTGGCCGGCGGCCACGAGATCACCGTGCGGCGCGGGCAGTTATGGATCCCGGGCGAGCGGGTGGCGGCCGGCGGCGTGACCGTGCAGCGGGCGCCGATGTTCGTGCAGTGGGAGGCGCCGCCGGAGGTGACCCGGCCGTACCCACTGGTGCTGGTGCACGGCGGCGGCGGGCAGGGCACCGACTGGACCGGCACCCCGGACGGGCGGCCGGGCTGGGCGACGCGCTTCGTGGAGGCCGGGTTCGCCGTGTACGTGGTGGACCGGTGCGGCCACGGGCGTTCGCCGTACCACCCGGACGTGGTGGCGCCGATGGGCGCGCCGTTCCCGTACGAGGCGGCGCGGGCGTTGTTCCTGCCCGAGGAGCGGCGCGGCGAGCAGGTCCAGTGGACCTACGGCGAGGCGGAGGTCGACCAACTGCTGTGCCCGATGGGCCCGTTGCCCGCGGACCTGGCGGAGTCGCAGCGGATGGACGCCGACCGGCTGGGCCGGTTGCTGGACCTCACCGGTCCCGCGGTGCTGGTGACCCACTCCGCGGGCGGTCCGGTCGGGTGGCTCGCGGCTGACGCGCGACCGGATGCGGTGGTGGCGATCGTGGCGGTCGAACCGGTCGGCCCGGCTTTCGGCGAGATCCCCGGGATGGGTTCGCTGGACTGGGGGCTGACCTCGGCGCCGATCACCTACGACCCGCTGGTTTCCGACCCGGCCGAGGTGCGAGCGGGAATGCCGATCCCGGCGCTGGCGGGCAAACCCGTCGTGGTCGTCACCGGTGGCGCGTCGGCGTTCGCGGACTTCGCGCCGCAGGTAGTGGACTTCCTGCGCGACGCGGGCGCTCTCGCCGTGCGGCTGCACCTGCCCGACCACGGCGTCAAGGGCAACGGGCACGGACTGATCTTCGAAGCCAATTCCGACGAGACGGTGCGGCCGGTCATCGACTGGATCCGCGGACTGGAGGGGACGGACGCATGAGCCTGCACGTCAGCGACGAGTTCGACGGGTTGATGGCGCGCCTGGACGAGGCCGCGCCGGTGCTCGCCGCGAACGCCGAGAAGGGCGAGGAACTGGGGCGGCTCACCGACGAGGTCGCGCAGGTGCTGCACGAGACGGGGGCGCTGAAGATCGGCATCCCGCGGGACCTGGGCGGGTACGAGTTCTCGCCGCGACAGGTCATCGAGACGATCGCGAAGATCGCCTACTCGGACGCCTCCGCCGGGTGGTCGTTCATGGCGTTGCAGATGGTCACCGGCACCACGGCCGCCTACCTCGGTGACGAGGCCGCGGCGGAGTTGTTCCCGGACGTGCCGGGCAACCGGTACGCGCTGATGGCGGGGCAGGGCACGCGGCTGGGCGCCGCGCGGCGCGTCGACGGCGGGTACGTGATCAACGGGCAGTGGAGCTTCGCGTCCGGGATCTCGATGGCCAGCCACATCCACACGGCGGCGCTGTGCGAGGAGACGGGGCAGGCGCTGATCTTCACGTTCCCCAAGGAGCAGGCGACGCTCGTCGACAACTGGGACGTGATGGGCCTGAAGGCGACCAGCAGCATCGACTACGTGTGCGAGGACGTGTTCGTGCCGTCGACGCACGTGTACGAGATCACCACGATGGCGGCCCGGCACGGCGGCGCGATCTACCGGATGGGGCTGGCGAACATGGCCGGCGTGTGCCACACCGGCTGGGCGCTCGGGGTGGGGCGCCGGATGCTCGACGAGATGCGGGCGCTGGCCGCGCGGAAGTCCGGGACGCCGGGCGCGTCGGTCGACACCGGGCAGTTCCACGCGGAGTACGCGCAGGCAGAGGCGGCGCTGCGCTCGGCACGGGCGTGGGCGATGGAGGTGTGGGAGGCCAACGAGGCGACGCTGGACGGTGGTTCGCTGCTGACCACGGAGCAGGAGACGCTCACCCGGCTGATGCTGAACAACACGACGTGGTCGGTGCACGCGGCGGGCCAGACGGTGTACAAGTGGGCGGCCACGGCAGCGCTGCGCAGGGGCGACCTGCAGCGCTTCTTCAGGGACCTCCACGCGGGGACGCAGCACATCACGTCGGGCCCGGTCGTGCTGCAGAACTGCGGCCGCTGGATGGCCGGCCTGGCGCCGGAGGCGCACTGGGAGTTCCTGGAACTGAAGGGCTGAGGGCAGCGCGACAGCGCGACAGCGCGACAGCGCGACAGCGCGACAGCGCGACAGCGCGACAGCGCGACAGCG
>NZ_JBEXTX010000029.1:0-71108 GCF_040614175.1 Amycolatopsis sp. NPDC006131 | reverse complement strand
GACGGCCAGCACCCACGCCCGCCAGGCCAACCACCGGGCTGGCGCAGCCACCCACGCCCGCCAGGCTGGCGCAGCCACCCACCCGCCAGGCCACCGCCCCGCCGACGCAGCCACCCACGCCCGCCATGCCAACCACCGGGCTGGCGCAGCCACCCACGCCCGCCGGGCTGGCGCAGCCACCCACCCGGCAGGCCCTGGGCGGTGCCGGCGCAGCCACCCACCCGCCAGGCCAACCACCGGGCTGGCGCAGCCACCCACCCGCCAGGCCAACCACCGGGCTAGCGCAGCCACCCACCCGCCAGGTGCCGGGTCAGCGCCGGCAGTCCGTGTGGGTGAAGCCCGCTCGGGTGGTTCTGGGCCTCCACTTCGTCCGCTCAGTCCGGGCGCAGGAAGGCCTTCAGGGCGGCCGCGATGCTCGCCTCGTCGAGGGCGTGCGCCAGGTCGTGGTCGGTGACGTCGCCGTACCTGCGCACCTCCGCGTCCCGGCGGGTGCCGAGTGCCCGGAGGCGGTGCGGGACCTCCACGAGGGCCTCGCTGACCTCGTGGGCGGACGTGCCGGCCAGGTACGGCTCGACCAGCACCACGTCCGCCACGCCCGTCTCGGCCACCGCCGCGCGCAGGGTCGCGGCGTCGAAGGGGCGGACGGTCTTCGCGTAGAGCACCGTCACGTCCAGGCCCTCGGCCGCGGCCAGCACGCGGTCCAGCATCGGGCCGACCGCCAGCACGACCCCGCGCCCGCCCCGGCGCACCACCTGCAGGCCCGGCCCCGGGCGTGGGCGCGCGTTCGACTGGCCGCTCAGGCGCAGGTACACCGTGCCGTCGCCGGGCAGCGCGTCGCGCAGCAGCGACTCCGCCTCGTCCGGGTGCCCTGGCACGTGCACGGTCCAGCCCGGGATCGTGTCGATGAGCGCGACGTCCCCCGGCGACTGGTGGGTGCGGCCGGCGGTCGACATGTCGTACGAACCGCCCCACGAGACGAGCACCGCGCCCGCGCCCTGGTGGGTCAGGTCCAGCTTGACCTGCTCGTACGGCCGCTCCACGAGGAACGACGGGAACGTGTGCACCACGGGCCGCATCCCCGCCAGCGCCAGCCCGCCCGCGACGCCGATCAGCGCCTGCTCCCGGATGCCGACGTTGATGACCCGCTCCGGGTGCCTACGCCGGGCGGCTTCCAGCGACGCGGCGGAGATGTCGGCAAGCACGACCGCGACTCGTGGATCCTCGTCGAGCACTTGCTCCATTGTGGACAGGAAGGTCTCCCGCATTCCGCTCATGGCTCAGCTCCCCTTCGGTTCGACGACGGCGACCACGCACAGCGGCCGGTCCGGGTGCGGCGTGGTGAACGCGGCGTGCAACGCGTCGTGGTCGCGGCCGTCGACCGTGCGCGTGGCCCAGCCCTCGACCGCGAAGCGCTGCGCGATGCCGCCCGGCCAGCCGTGCGTCGCCGACTGGTTGTCGACCACCACCGCGGTCAGCTGGGCCATCGACGCCCGTCCGGCGAGCGCGATCGCCTCGTGGTTGGAGCCCTCGTCGAGCTCGGCGTCCCCGGTCAGCACCACCACCTTCGGTTCCGTCAGGCCCTGCGCGCGCAGCCCGAACACCGTCCCGACGCCGAGCGCGAGCCCGTGCCCCAGCGAGCCGCTGGAGATCTCCACGCCGGGCACGAGCGTCCGGTCCGGGTGGTAGCCCAGCCTCGACTCGCTGCCCGCCCAGCCGGCCAGTTCCGCGGGGTCGAGAAACCCCTTCGCCGCCAGGACCGCGTAGTAGGCCATCGGCCCGTGGCCCTTCGACAACAGGAACCGGTCGCGGGCCGGATCGTCCGGCGCGTCGGGCGACACTTTCAGCACCCGGTCGTACAGCACCCACAGCACATCTACTGTGGACTCCGCCGCGCCGGAATGCTTCTCGTCGCCGCGCATGGCGTCGATCAGCGCCGGCACGTCGGCATAGCCCATCCCCCTGGTCGTGTTTTCCATGCTTCGACCGTGCAACCTCGACTTAAGTCGAAGTCAAGGCTAGGCTGGCGCCGTGACCAAGCTTGCCGACCACCTGACCATTGGCCAGGTCGCGGAGCGCAGCGGCGTGCCGCACACGGCGCTGCGCTTCTACGAGGACCGGGGCCTGATCACCTCCGAGCGCTCGGCCGGGAACCAGCGCCGGTACCCGCGATCGGTGCTGCGCCGGATCGCGTTCATCCGGGCGGCGCAGCGGGTGGGGCTCAGCCTCGAGGAAATCCACGACGCGCTGTCCACCCTGCCACGCGACCACGCCCCGACGAAGGCCGACTGGGCCCGGCTGTCCCGCGGGTGGCAGGACGAACTCGACGCCCGGATCGACGCCCTGCAGCGGCTGCGCGACCGGCTGACGGGTTGCGTCGGGTGCGGGTGCCTGTCGTTGCGCGTGTGCGGGCTCTACAACACCGACGACCGGATGGCGCAGTACGGCCCTGGCGCGCGGGGACTCAAGCCGGCCACCGAGGGTGGCGCGTAGTCGGCCGACGGGTCGCGCGCAGTCGGCCAGCGACGATGGCGCGCAGCCAGCCGGCGAAGGTGCCGCGCAGCCGGCGAAGGTGCCGCGCAGCCGGCGAAGGTGCCGCGCAGCCGGCGAAGGTGCCGCGCAGCCGGCGAAGGTGCTTGATTTCGGGAGTGCCGGGGCATCGTCTCCTTCTGTTCACCGCAATATGGGGATGACGGGTGGTCTCGGCTGCAGCCGGGCGCGGGGAGCCAAGTCGGCCCCCGGGATGGCGCTCAATCAGCGCGGTGGGTGCACGTCGCGGGAGCCCCGGGATGGCGCTCAATCGGCGCGATGGGTGCACGATTTCGCGGGAGTGCCGGGGCACCACCGGAGTGAGGTCCGCGAGACGGGAGCTGGCGCTCAAGTCGGCGAGCCGCGGGCTCGCCCGGGAGCGTCAGGCCTGCCCCACATCGAGCAGGGCCTTGTCGAGCCGCGGCGGACTCCGGTGCAGGGTGGGGGCGTGCCGGAGCTCGTCGCGGCTCCGAGGGCGGCCGGCACTCCGCAGTCGCAGTTCACGGCGCGTCTTCGGAACATCCGGTCGAGCGCGACGACACCTGGCGCACGCAAGCCGCGCCAGCGTCGCGTCCACCGCAGCGTGCCGTCGCAGCCGAAATCGGCCAGCAGGCGGCTCACGTAGCAGCTCAGGCATTCTCGTTCCTGCGGCTCGGTCCACAGGTCGAGCAGGCCGGCGTTCGTCATCGGACCCTCCTTCGGTTCGTGCTCCCTGACTACCAGCGGCCTCCGACAAAAACCTTGCGCCGCCTCACCCGATCGTGCGCAACTGGAAACAACATGGACGAAAGAACGATCATCCGGGTGTCCAAGCGGCTGTCCCGGCACCTGCGGCACGAGCCCGGCGCGATCGGGCTGTCCCTCGGCCCCGGCGGCTGGGTCCCGGTCACCGAACTGCTCGCCGCGCTCGCCCGCCACGGGCTGCCGCTCTCCCGGGCCCAACTGGACGAAGTCGTGGCAGGCAACGACAAGCGCCGCTTCGCCTTCGACGAGACCGGGACGCTGATCCGGGCCAGCCAGGGGCACAGCGTGGACGTCGACCTCGGCCTGCCGGACGCCGACCCGCCCGCCACCCTCTTCCACGGCACCGCCGAACGGTTCCTGCCCGCCATCCTCCGCGAGGGCCTGCGCCCGCGCTCCCGCCACGACGTGCACCTTTCGAGCGACACCGAGACCGCCGTCCGCGTCGGCTCGCGCCACGGCAAACCCGTCGTGCTGGTCGTCGACGCAGCCGGAATGACCCGCGACGGCCACCGCTTCCAGGTGAGCGCGAACGGCGTCTGGCTCACCCGTGCGGTGCCTCCGCAGTACCTGAGCCGTCACTGACCGATCACAATGAACGGGTGCGGATCAGGCCAGCCGATGTCACCGACGCCGTAGCCGTCTACACCCTGCTGGACCAGTCCGCCGGCGGACAACCACGGCGGGCGGCGTTCGACCACCACTACGAGCAGCTCATCGCGGCGATGACCTACGACGACACCGACTTCCTGGTGGCCGACACCGATGGCGAGGTCGTCGGCTACGTGCTGGCCGCCCGGGTGCTGTCGCTGCACGCCGGCGGCCCGGTCAGCCACCTGCTGGAACTCGTGGTCGCGCAGGCGCACCGACGGCAGGGCATCGGCGCGATGCTCGTCGACGCGGTCGTCCGGCGAGCGCGGCGCGCCGGGGCCGTCGAAGTGCACGTCATCGCCAGGCACATCCCCGGCTACTTCGAGCGGCTGGGCTTCGCCGAGACCGCGACCTGCCTGACGCTGCCGCTCTCCTGAATCAACCGCGCCGGCGGGGCCTGCCGAGCAGCTTGCGCCCCACCTCGAGCAGCGATTCGCGCAGGGTGTCGTCGTCGTAGTGCGCCAGGTCGGGCGAACCGCCGGCCAGCGCGATCCCGGCGACGGCGGCGTGCGCGGCGACCACCCGCGCCGGATCGGGATCGGGGCCGGTCAGGATCGTCATCATCCCGACCATGCAGCTCTCCTTGCCGAAGAAGTGCTTCTCCAGCGCCCGCGCCACCCCGGGGTCGCTGGAGAACAACGCGACCAGCGCCCGGTGCCGCACCACGAGGTCCACGAACCCGGCCAGCATGTGGTCGATCCGCGCGCCTGGCCTGCGCTCCCGCTCCGCCTCCCCGACGATCGACTCCAGCTCGCGCAGCCCGGGTTCGACCACGGCTTCGGTGATCTCGTCCTTCGTCTTGAAGTGGTAGTACACCGCGGCCTTCGTGACGCCGAGCTCGTCGGCGATCATCTGCAGCGACGTGCCCTCGACCCCGTGCGCGGTGAAAAGCCGCAATGCCGTGGCGAGCAGGCGGGTGCGGGTGTCTTCGTGTCCGGCCACGGCTGCCATCGACTGGTGAACCTCCTCGTCAGCAGCCGAAGAGTACGCGACCCGAAATCCTCCGGCAAACGTTTGAGGTGCTAGCCGTGCGGCTAGTCACACACTAGCCGATCGGCTTGGAGCTCCACTTGCCGATCGGCTAGCTTGAGTATCACCGGATCGGATGTCACTCGACTGAATTGGAGCCGAGTACGTGGCCACCCTGCTCTACCGCCTAGCCCGGTTTTCGTTCCGCCGGCGCTGGCTCGTCGCGAGCGTCTGGACGGCGGTTCTGCTCGTCCTGGGCGGCGGCGCGCTGACGCTGTCCGGCCAGATGTCGAACTCGGTGACCATCCCGGGCACCGAGGCGCAGCAGGCCATCGACCACCTCAAGGACAAGTTCCCGCAGGCAGCGGCAGGCAACGCGACCGCGCGCGTGGCGATCGAGGCGCCGGACGGACAGGCGCTCACCGACCCGGCCGCCCGCGCGACCGTCGAGGAGATGGTCGGCAAGATCAAGACCGCGCCCGGTGTCGCGATGGTCGCCGACCCGTACCAGGCCAAGACGATCTCCGCGGACGGCCGCATCGCCATGGCCCAGGTGAGCTACAAGGTCCCGGCCCCCGAGGTGACCGACAGTGACCGCGAAGCGCTCAAGTCAACCGCCGACGCGGCGAAGAGCGCCGGTTTCAGCGTCGAATTCGGCGGTGACGCGATCCAGGGCGTGCCCGCCACGGAGGCCACCGAGGGCATCGGCGTGATCGTCGCGGCCATCGTCCTGGCGATCACCTTCGGCTCGATCGTCGCCGCCGGGCTGCCCCTGCTGACCGCCCTCATCGGCGTCGGTGTCGGCATGGCGGGCGTGATGACCGTGTCCGGGTTCGTCGACCTGAACTCCAACACCCCGATCCTCGCGCTGATGCTCGGCCTCGCGGTCGGCATCGACTACGCGTTGTTCATCGTCTCCCGCTACCGGCACGAGCTGGCCGAGGGGCACGATCCGGAACTGGCCGCCGGGCGCGCGGTCGGCACCGCGGGTTCCGCCGTGGTGTTCGCCGGCCTGACGGTGATCATCGCCCTGGTCGGGCTCACCGTCGTGGGCATCCCGATCCTCGGCCAGATGGGCGTCGCGGCCGCCGGGACCGTCGCCGTCGCGGTCCTCATCGCCCTGTCGCTGCTGCCCGCGCTGCTCGGCTTCGCCGGCCGCAAGGTCGTCGGCAAGCACGCCCGCCCGAAGCAGAACGGCAAGCCCGCGATGGGCGAGCGCTGGGCCCGATACGTCGGACGGCACCGCGTCCCGGTGCTGGTGACCGCGGTGGTCGGCCTGCTCGTCGTCGCGATCCCGGCGCTGAACATGCAGCTCGGCCTGCCCACCGACGCCACCGCCGCGCCCGAGTCGACCCAGCGCAAGGCCTACGACCTGATCAGCAAGGGCTTCGGCGAGGGCACCAACGGCCCGCTGATCGTCGTCATCGACTCCGCCGACGCGCCCGACCCGCGCCTGGCCGCCACCGAGGCCACCGACTCGATCTCGCGCCTGCCGGACGTCGCCGCGGTGACGCAGGCGCAGTTCAACGCCGAGGGTGACACCGCGCTGGTCACCGTGATCCCGAAGAGCGGTCCGAGCAGCGAGGCGACCGAGCAGCTCGTCGGGAGCATCCGCGACCAGTCCGACCGCCTGTCCGGGGCCACCGGCGCGAAGCTGTCGGTGACCGGTCAGACGGCGCTGCAGATCGACGTGTCGGAGAAGCTGGCCGGCGCGATGCTGCCCTACCTCGGCCTCATCGTCGGGCTCGCGTTCCTGCTGCTGATGCTGGTGTTCCGGTCGATCATCGTGCCGCTGAAGGCGACGCTGGGCTTCCTCGGCTCGGTCGTGGCGACCTTCGGCGCGGTGGTCGCGGTGTTCCAGTGGGGCTGGCTCACCGACCTGCTCGGCGTCGACTCGACCGGCCCGATCATGAGCATGCTGCCGATCCTGCTGATCGGCGTGCTGTTCGGCCTCGCGATGGACTACCAGGTGTTCCTGGTGACCCGGATGCGCGAGGACTACGTGCACGGCGCGGACGCCCGCGACGCCGTGGTGAGCGGGTTCAAGCACGGCGCCCGGGTCGTGGTCGCGGCCGCGCTGATCATGATCAGCGTGTTCGCCGGGTTCATCGCGGCCGAGCTGTCGCTGATCCAGTCGATCGGGTTCGCGCTGGCGTTCGGCGTCCTGGTGGACGCGTTCGTGGTGCGCATGACGATCGTGCCCGCGGTGATGTCGCTGCTCGGCAAGCACGCGTGGTGGCTGCCGAAGTGGCTGCACCGCGCGCTGCCGAACGTCGACGTGGAGGGCGAGAGCCTCGCCAAGCACCTCGACGAGCGCCGTGAACTGGAAGGCGCGCGGAGCTAGGAAACCAGCCAGGCGATCGCGCCGCCGACGGCCAAGAGTGCCGCGACCAGCAACAGCATCGCGAGCACCTTGGCCGTCTTCCACGTGCTGTACACGCCGCCGACCAGGAAGCCGCCGAGCGCCAGCAGCAGCACGGCGACCAGTTCCTTGCTCACAGGACACCCTTCGTCGACGGGATGCCGCCGGCGCGCGGGTCCGGCTCGGTGGCCGCCCGCAGCGCACGCGCGACGGCCTTGTACTGGGCCTCGGCGATGTGGTGCGGGTCGCGGCCGTGGATGACGCGGACGTGCAGCGCGATCTGCGCGTGGAACGACAGCGAGTCGAACACGTGCCTGGTCAGCACGAACGGGTAGTTGCCGCCGATGGTGAACGTGTTGAACTGCTCCGGCTCGCCGACGTGCACGCAGTACGGGCGGCCGGACACGTCGATCGCGGCGTGCGCGAGTGTCTCGTCCATCGGGATCCACGCGTCGCCGAAGCGGCGGATGCCCGACTTGTCGCCCAGCGCCTGGCGGATCGCCTGGCCCAGCACGATCGCGGTGTCCTCGACCGTGTGGTGCGCGTCGATCTCGATGTCGCCGGTCGCGTCGACCTTCAGGTCGAGCGAGCCGTGCACGCCGAACGAGTTGAGCATGTGGTCGTAGAACGGGACCCCGGTGGACACCTCCACCTGCCCGGTGCCGTCCAGGTCGACCACCACCGTGATCGAGGACTCCTTCGTGGTCCGGGAAACCTTGCCGACGCGGCTCACCGCGGGACCTCCTTGCTCGCCGCCAGGAAGGCGTCGTTCTCCTCCGGGGTGCCGACGGTCACCCGCAGGTGACCCTCGATGCCGACGTCGCGGATCAGCACCCCGTTGTCCACGTAGGCCTGCCAGCTCGCCCGCGCGTCGGCGAAGCGGCCGAACAGGATGAAGTTGGCGTCGCTGGGCACCGGCGTGAAGCCGAGACCCAGCAGGCCCTCGACGACGCGCTCGCGCTCGGCCGCGAGCTTGGCGACCGAGGCCAGCGTCTCGTCCGCGTGCCGCAGCGCCGCCCGCGCGGCCGCCTGCGTCAGCACCGACAGGTGGTAGGGCAGGCGCACCAGCTGCAGCGCGTCGATCACCGCCGGGGCGGCCGCGAGGTAGCCGAGCCGCCCGCCGGCGAAGGCGAACGCCTTGCTCATCGTGCGCGACACGATCAGCTGCGCCGGGTAGGCCTCGATCAGCTCGACCGCGCTGCGCTGCGACGAGAACTCCGCGTAGGCCTCGTCCACCACGACGATGCCCGGGGCGGCGCGCAGCACCAGCTCCAGCTCGTCGAACGGGATCGAGCCGCCGGTCGGGTTGTTCGGGCTGGTCACGAACACGACGTCGGGCTTGCGCTCGGCGACGATCCGCGCGGCGGCCTCGGTGTCGAGCGTGAAGTCGTCCCGCCGGGGCGTCGCGACCCAGTCGGTGCGGGTGCCCGCCGCGATGATCGGGTGCATCGAGTACGACGGCTCGAAGCCCAGCGCGCTGCGGCCGGGACCGCCGAAGGCCTGCAGGATCTGCTGCAGCACCTCGTTGGACCCGTTGGCGGCCCACAAGTTCCGCTCGGTCAGCGGCACGCCCGTCGCGCCGGACAGGTACGCCGCGAGGTCCTGGCGCAGGGCGATCGCGTCGCGGTCCGGGTAGCGGTGCAGGCCAGCGGCGGCCTCGCGGACGGCCTCGGTGACGTCGTCGACCAGGGCCTGCGGCGGCGGGTACGGGTTCTCGTTCGTGTTGAGCCGGACCGGGACGTCCAGCTGCGGGGCGCCGTAGGGGCTGCGGCCCCGCAGGTCCTCGCGCAGCGGCAGGTCCTCGAGACGGACGTCGTCGGAACTCACTCGGCTCCTCCCGGGAAGCGGGCGGTGACCGCTTCCCCGTGTGCGGGCAGGTCTTCGGCGTTGGCGAGCGCGACGACCTTGCCGGCCACCTCGCGCAGCGCCTCCTCGCTGTAGTCGATGACGTGGATGCCGCGCAGGAAGCTCTGCACGGACAGCCCCGACGAATGGCGCGCGTAACCGCCGGTGGGCAGCACGTGGTTCGACCCCGCGCAGTAGTCGCCGAGCGAGACCGGCGCGTACGGGCCGACGAACACCGCGCCGGCGTTGCGCACCCGGGCGGCGACGGCCCGCGCGTCGGCCGTCTGGATCTCCAGGTGCTCGGCCGCGTAGGCGTCCACCACCCGCAGCCCCTCGTCTACAGTGGACACCAGCACGGTGCCGGACTGCTTGCCGCGCAACGCCTCGCCGATGCGCTCGGTGTGCTTGGTGGCGGCGACGCGGCCGGCCAGCTCCCGGTCCACCGCGTCGGCCAGCTCCTCCGACGTGGTGACCAGCACGCTCGCGGCGAGCGGGTCGTGCTCGGCTTGGCTCACCAGGTCGGCCGCCACGTGCACCGGGTCGGCCGTCTCGTCGGCCAGGATCGCGATCTCCGTCGGCCCCGCCTCGGAGTCGATGCCGATCAGGCCGCGCAGCAGGCGCTTGGCCGCGGTCAGGTAGATGTTGCCGGGGCCGGTCACCAGGTCGACCGGGACCAGCTCGGCGCCGTCGGTGTCGGTGCCGCCGTGGGCCATCAGCGCCACGGCCTGCGCGCCGCCGACCGCCCACACCTCGTCCACGCCCAGCAGCGCGGCGGCGGCCAGGATCGTCGGGTGCGGCCTGCCGCCGAACTCGGCCTGCGGCGGCGAGCACAGCACCAGCGAGCCGACGCCCGCGACCTGTGCCGGGACGACGTTCATCACCACGCTCGACGGGTAGACCGCGAGCCCGCCGGGGGCGTAGAGGCCGACGCGCTCGACCGGCACCCAGCGCTCGGTGACCGTGCCACCGTCGGCGACCGTCGTGGTCACGTCGGCCCGCCGCTGGTCGGCGTGCACCTTGCGGGCTCGCTCGATGGCCTCCTCCAGCGCGGCGCGCACCGCCGGGTCCAGCGTGGTCAGCGCGGCCTCGATCTCCGCGCGCGGCACGCGGACGCTCGCCGGGCGCACGCGGTCGAACCGCTCGGTGTACTCCAGGACCGCCTCGACCCCGCGCTCGCGGACCGCCTCGACCACCGGGCGGACCTGATGCAGCGCCGCGTCCACGTCGATCTCGGCACGCGGGAGCGTGGCTCGGAGTTCGGTGGCGGACAGCACGCGTCCACGCAGGTCGATGCGGTTCAACATGGGTCTAGGGTACGAGTTGGAACGTTGACGACGACCAGGGAGGTAGCCCGTGCTCCGGATCGGCTTGTGCCAGCTCACATCGAGTGCCGAGCCCGCGGAGAACCTCGCCCCGATCCGCGAGGGCGTGGCGCGCGCGGCAGGTGAGGGAGCGCGGGTCGTGGTGTTCCCGGAGGCGGCGATGGCGCGGTTCGGGGTGCCGCTCGGGCCGGTCGCCGAGCCGCTCGACGGGCCGTGGGCCAAGTCGGTCGCCGCGATCGCCGACGAGCACGGCGTGCTGGTGGTGGCCGGGATGTTCACGCCGCACGAGGACGGCCGGGTGCGCAACACCCTGCTCATCACCGGGCTCGGGCACCACACCGGCTACGACAAGATCCACCTCTACGACGCGTTCGGCTTCCGCGAGTCCGACACGGTCGCGCCGGGCACCTCACCGGTGACCGTCGAGGTCGACGGCGTGACGCTGGGCTTCGCGACCTGCTACGACGTGCGGTTCCCGGAGCTGTTCCGGGCGCTGGCCGACCGGGGCGCGTCCGCGGTCGTGCTGCCCACGTCCTGGGGCGCGGGCGAGGGCAAGCGGGACCAGTGGGAGGTGCTGGTGCGGGCGCGGGCGCTCGACTCCGGCTGCTGGGTGCTTGGCTGCGGCCAGGCCGACCCGGCGGCGTCCGGCGTCGAGGTGAACCCGAAGGCGCCGACCGGCATCGGGTACTCGACGGTGGCGGACGGGTTCGGGCGCGTGCACGCCCAGCTGGGCGCGGGGCCGGAGTCGGTCGTCGTGGACATCGACCCGGAGGTCGCGGAGAAGGCCCGCAACGCGACGGGGGCGCTCGCCAACCGGCGGCTCTGACGATCTCGTGGTGAGCCGGGCGGCGCGCCTGGCTAGGCCATGCCCTCCTCGATGGCCAGCCGGGTCAGTTCCGGGCGCCGGCGGCGGCCCGTCTTGTCGCGGATCCGGTCCAGGTACGAGCGGACGGTGCGGACGCTGATCGACATCGCCTCGGCGATGTCGGCGTCCCGCTCCCCCGCGGCGACCAGCGACAGCACCTGCCGCTCGCGGTCGGACAGCACGCTGCCCACCCCGGCCCGCGGGCGCGTCGAGTCGAGCAGGAACGACGCCAGCGTCGGCGACACGTAGGAGTTGCCCGCGGCGATCTCGCGGATCGCGTGCAGGATGTCGTCGCCGTCGGCGTCCTTCGACAGGTACCCCCGCGCGCCCGCCGAGATCGCGCCCAGCACCTCGTCCTGGCCGGCGTGCGCGGACACCACCAGCACCTTGTGCCCCATCCGCACGACCTCCTGCACGGCCTGCGAGTCGGTCACGCCACGCAGCTTGAGGTCCAGCACGACGACGCACCCGGCCGGTTCGTGGCTGCTCGCGAACGCGGCGACGGACTCCGCGACGGCTCCCAGCTCGATGTCCCGCGCCTCGGAGAGCACGTTCGCCACCGCGTAGCGGTACAGCGGGTGGTCCTCGATCACGCCGACCCGGATGGGCCCGCCCTCGCTCGCGGCCATGGGACCTCACTCCCTGTGGGCATTTTTCCCGGCAGCGAATACCGGTTCCCCGTTTATTCTGTACCAGGATCAAGGAGAAGCGAGTTGACCGCTGCCGACGCGGGGGTCTCCGCCGGTGGCGGGACCGCACCCGAAGGACCCCGGCCCCGCCGGTTCACCGTGGCGCCGTTCGTGCTGCCCATCGGGTTCGCCCAGATCGCGGTCTGGGAGTCCGCGCTGGTCGCGACGCTGCTGGCGGTGCACGACGTGCTGCCGGCGAAGCTCGTCGTGATCGTGCTGGCGGTGCTGGTGATCGCCTCCACGTCCGTCCGGTTCGCGGGACGGCACCTGGCAGGCTGGGCGCTGACCTGGGTGTCCTACCGGCTGTTGCAGCACGACGAACGCCGCCAGGCCGCCGACCCGCTGCGCGTGCTCGCCCACGACTTCCGGCTGCGGCAGCACGTCGACCGCGCCGGGAACCGGTTCGGGGTCGCCGGGGTCGGCGACGGCTGGACCACGGTGATCCGGTTGCGCGAGGGCGTGGAGCCGGACGTGGCGAAGGTGCTGGACCTGCTGCGCGCCGCGTGCGACAACCCGGAGATCCCGCTGGCCGGCGCCCAGTTGCTGGTGCGGACGAGCTTCGGCGAGCGGACGTACCTGGTCGCGGTGCGGTACCGGGCGAGCGAGGCGCCGCTGGCGGCGCTGGCCCGCGGCGGCGGTGAGGCGGGCGAGCTGCGGGCGACGACCCGCGCGGCGCTGGCGTTGATGGGCGCGCTCGCGAAGGCCGGGTACGGCAGCACGCTGCTGGAGGCCGGCGAGCTGGCGACGGAGCTGCGCGCCACCCTCGGCGCCGACACGCCGGCGCCGGTGACGGACGGCTGGCGGTCGTGGTCGGCGGGCGGGACCGCGCAGGCCGGGTTCGTCCCGCTGACGCGTGAGGACGTGCCCGTGCTGCTGACGTCGACGGCTCGCGGCGCGGCGCTGACGGTCGCCTCGTTCACGTTGCGCCGCAACCGCTTCGGGCGGCTCGTGGAGGAGGTCACGCTGCGGCTGGCGCGCTACGCCGGGACGCGGCGCCCGCCCCGGACCCGCGACCTGGACGTGCCGGTCGTGCCGCTGTACGGCAGGCACGCCGCCGCGGTGCGGCGCACGCTGCCGCTCGCGTTGCCGGGCTGAGTCACGCCATCAGCGGCGTCGGGTCGGCGAAGATGCCCGCCAGGACGCCGGTGCACGCCGCGACGGCCTGGACGTCCGGGCCGAACCGCGTCACGGTCACCAGGTCGGTGCCGGGCAGGGCGGTCGTCGCCGCGAAGGCGTGCAGCAGGGTCGCCAGGTGTTCCGGGGCGTCGGTGACGTTCTGGCCGCCGAGGACGACCTGGTCCGGGTTGACGACGTCACGCAGGATGGCGACCGCCCGGCCCATCGTCGCGGCGCGTTCGGCCAGCGCGCCCCGGTCGGTCTGGTCGTTGACGGTCGCTTCGAGGCAGCCGGTCCGGCCGCACGCGCAGCGCACGTCGCCGCCGACCGGCAGGTGCGCGACCGACCCGGCCTGGCCCGGGCCGCGGTGCAGCACGCCGTTGACGACGAGCGCCGCGCCGACGACCTGGCGGGCGTAGAAGTACAGCAGGCTCGGGTACTGCTTGCCCTCGCCGAACAGCAGCTCGGCGTGCGCCATCGCGGGCACGTGGCCGTCGACGTGCACCGGCAGGCCCGTCCCGCGCGCCAGCACCGCCTGCGCGGGGGCGCGGTGCCAGCCGAGCCGGTCGTGCGTGATCAGGCCGCGGGCGATGTCGACCTGGCCGCCGGTGGCGAGCCCGAGCCCGACGACCCGCCGCTCCCGCCAGCGCCGCAGGAACGCGCGGACCTTCGCGGCGAGGAACGCCAGCCCGTCCTCGGCGCTGCCCCGCGGCGTCGGGATCTTCTCGCTGCCCACGAGCCGCCCGCGCAGGTCGACGATGCCGAACGTGGTGGTGCGGACGCCGATGTGCACCCCGCACGCGGCGAGCACGCTGTCGTCGATGTCGACCGGCACCCTGGGCCGTCCGACGGCGCCGGCGCGGGCCAGGTCCGGCGCGTCCCGCACCAGCCGGGCCTCGGCGAGCGCGGTGACCTGCCGGCTGACCGTCGGCATGCTCAGCGACGTGAGCTCGGCGATCGCGGCCCGCGACAGCGGGCCTTCCCGCCTGATCGCGCCGAGCACCGCGGCGGCGTTCGACACTGCGCACCCCCCAGGACTTCGTTCCACCGTGCACGAAAATAGCCGACCACGTCAAAGCCGCCCGGCATGCGGGACGGTGGCAGACTCCGGGGGGTGAGCACGCGCCCGTACGTCCTCGCCTCGGCGGCGGTTTCCCTGGACGGCTACCTCGACGACACCAGCGACCGGCGGCTCCTGCTGTCCAACGAGGAGGACTTCGCGCGGGTCGACGACGTGCGTGCCGGGGTGGACGCGATCCTGGTCGGGGCGGGCACGATCCGCACCGACAACCCGCGGCTGCTGGTGCGCTCCGGGCGCGGCAACCCGGCGAAAGTGACGATCACCGGGAGCGGCGACCTCGACCCGTCGGCGAACTTCTTCACGACCGGCGACGTCGAGAAGCTGGTGTACGCCCCGGCCGCGGCGGTGCCGAAGGTGCGGGAGCGGCTGGGCGCGGTGGCGACCGTGGTGGACGGCGGGGACCCGCTCGACCCGCGGCACGTGCTGGCGGACCTGGCCGGCCGCGGGATCGAGCGGCTGATGGTCGAGGGCGGCGGCGCGGTCCACACGATGTTCCTCACCGCGGGCGTGGTGGACGAACTGCAGCTGGCGATCGCGCCGGTGTTCGTGGGCGAGGCGGAGGCGCCGCGGTTCGTCGGGCCCGGCCGGTTCCCGCCGGGACGGCTGCAGCTGACCGAGACGCGCCGCATCGGGGACGTCGTGTTCATGCGGTACCACCTGGGGCAGGCGGCGCGGGACCACCGCAGGTTGCGGGAGGCGATCGAGCTGGCGGAGAAGTGCCCGCCGTCGACGACGTTCCGGGTCGGCGCGATCGTGGTGAACGCCGCCGACGAGGTGCTGGCCACCGGGTACTCGGGCGAGACCGACCCGCACGACCACGCGGAAGAGGTGGCGATCGCCAAACTGGGCGACGCGGACGTCACGGGCGCGACCATCTACTCGTCGCTGGAGCCGTGCAGCTCGCGGGCGTCGCGGGCGGTGTCGTGCACGCGGCACATCCTGGACGCCGGAATCCCGCGGGTGGTGTTCGCCTGGCGCGAGCCGAACCTGTTCGTGGACTGCGTGGGAGCGGAAACCCTGCGCGCGGCGGGCCGCGAGGTGCGCGAACTGCCCGACCTGACACCCCTCGTCAAGGCGACGAACGCGCACCTGCCGCTGGGGGACTAGATAGCGCCCGGCAAGGTGAACAAGAGCCGATCGAGCTGCGGCACCGACTGCCGGAGGCGGTCCTTCCAGTGGCGGTGCCGCTGTCGGAGAACTTCCACATCTGCCGCTTTCGGCAACGGCAGCAGTCGCTCGGTCTCAGGCAGCAGGGCTGTGATGTCAGGTTCGAGCGCCTGTGCGCGCGGACGCGGTCGCGGCCAGCAGCCTCTGGACGCCGCCTGTTGCCAGGACTCGTTCGGGCTGCGGAGGCTCCCCAGCACACGCCCGGCGCGCCGCACGTCTGAAGGTGGCTGCCACGAGCCGGGTTCACCCCGCTCCCGGTACTCTTTCGCGGCGAGGATGTCCCGGAGCACCATGACCGGGAGATCGGCAAGAAGGGGCGCGATGCTCTCCGGAGTGGCGTACGGACCGAGGTTGCGCGCAGTGATGTACGCACTCGTGAGCTCCGCACGGTCCTCGAGGTCAATGCTCCTGGAGTGGAACTCCTCGTCGTATTCCTTGGGTAGAGCACGGCTGAGATCGATTAGCGCGGCACCCACAACGTCACCCGCGTGCCGTGGCCTGGTTTGGAGTCGATTCGGCACCAGCCACCGGCCTCGGTGAGGCGCGCTTTCATCGACGAGCTCACCCCGAAGCCCGCCGGGCGTGCGTCCTCGTCGTAGCCGACTCCGTGGTCCCGGATCACCACCGCGATTCCGCCCTCGTGCTCGGCGAGGCGCATCACGACCTCCCGGGTGCCCGCGTGCTTCAGCGTGTTCCGCAACGCCTCGCGCGCCGCGTCGCGGACCGCCGCTCTCCGGGCCTCCGTCAGGGTGTCGTCGGCCAGGTCGGACAGCGCCAGCTGCGCCCGCAACCCCTCCCGCGCCATCTCCGTCGCCAGCCCGGTCAGCTCCCCCGCGAGCCCCTGGCCGCCACCGCCCGGCGTGCCCAGCCCCCGCCGCAGCTCGGCCGCCTGCGCCCGCGCCTGCGCACGCACCCGGTCCAGCTCGGCGGCCGGATCCCCGCCCCGGTGCATCGCCATCGCTTCGAGCGCCTGCAGCACCGTGTCGTGCAGCGCCCGCTCCGTGCGTGCCCGCTCCCCGGCCACGCCGAGCCGCATCCCGATCGCCAGCGCCAAGCGCGTCGCCACCCCGAGCAGCACCAGCGTCCCGGCCGCCGTCACCACCGCGACCAGCATCGTCCCGGTCCCGCTGACCAGCGGTGGCACCCACATCGACAGCTGCCCGCCGAGCGCGAGCGACCCCACCTGGAACGGCACCCCGAGCACCACCAGCGCGAGCCCGGCCGGCACGCCCCGGCACATCGTCCACAACCCGACCGTCGCGGTCAGGTTCAGGAACGGCACCCACGCCGCGGCCCAGTACAGCTCCGCCGGGGCCGTCGCGCTGACCGCCACGCCCGCCGCGACCGCGAACACCAGATCGGCCGCCAGCAGCAACCCCGTGGTGCGGCCGCTGCGGTCCGGCACGCGCAGCACCCACACCAGCGCGGTCAGGTTCGCCAGCACACCCACCCAGGCGACCACCGTCGCCGAGAGCACGAAACCGTGCGCGGCCACCAGCCACACCCAAGCGATCGGCAGCACCCCGATCCGGTAGACCAGCGGCAGCAGCACCGCGTACCGGGTCGCGCGCAGCATCAGCGAGGAGCGCGGCCCGTCGGTGCTGCTCGCCGCGACGGCGTCCATCCGCTTGAGCGCGGACACCGGCTCCGGATCGTCGATCTCCGCCGGCAGCTCGCCCGGCGTGGACGCCAGCACCCCCGCCCCCTTGCGCAGCAAGGTGAGCAGGAAGTTGCCAGCCATGCCCGTTCCTTCCTCCCCCGGACCCCAGTCATAGCAAGCCGGGGGAGGCCGGAACAAGGTTCAGCGGAGATCCATGCCGAGGTCGAGCGCGGGCGAGGAGTGGGTCAGCGCGCCGACCGCCAGGTAGTCCACGCCGGTCTCGGCGTATGCCCGCGCGTTCGCCAGCTTCAGCCCGCCGGAGGCCTCCAGCCGCGTCTTCGGCGACACCTCGTCCTTGCGGCGCACGGCTTCCGCGCACTGCCCTGGCGTGAAGTTGTCCAGCAGGACCTCGTCGGCGCCCGCGGCCAGCGCCTCGTCGAGCTGGTCGAGCGTGTCGACCTCGACCTCGCACGGCAGCGCCGGCGCGTGCTCCCGGGCCGCGGCCAGGGCGGCGGTGACCGAACCGGCGGCCACCACGTGGTTGTCCTTGATCAGCACCGCGTCGCCGAGGCCCATCCGGTGGTTGACGCCGCCGCCGCAGCGCACCGCGTACTTCTCCAGCAGCCGCAGGCCGGGCAGCGTCTTCCGGGAGTCCCGGATCGCGCAGCCGGTGCCGTCCACAGCGGACATCCACGCGGCCGTCGCGGTCGCCACGCCGGAGAGGTGGCACAGCAGGTTCAGCGCCGTCCGCTCCGCGGTGAGCAGCCCGCGCACCGGTCCCCGCACGACGAGCGCGGGCTTGCCCGCCACGAGCCGGGTGCCGTCCTCGGCGCGGTCGAGCACCTCGTACCCGTCGCCGAGCACCGCGTCGAACACCAGCAGCGCCACCGGCACACCGGCGAGCGTCCCGTCCACGCGCGGGGTGATCTCCGCAGTCGCGGTCGCCGACTCGGGCACCGTGGCGGCGGTCGTCGCGTCCGGTCCGTACCGCAAGTCCTCCGCCAGCGCGATCTCCACGACGCGCCGGGCGTCCTCCAGGTCCAGGTTCATGCCACTTCCTCCGTGCACACGGGGTCGGCCAGCACCGGCTGCCCCGACGGGTTGAGCCGGATCAGCTGACTGCGCTGCCACGTCACGTCGTCCCGGCCGGGGTGGTCGGCGCGGACGTGGCAGCCGCGCGATTCGGTGCGGCGCGCGGCCGCGGCCAGCAACGCCTGCGCCACCAAGGTGAGCGACGCGTTCTCGACGTCCGCGTGGGTCCGGAGTGGACCGTCCGATGTCGACAGATCGAGGACCGCGCCGGCCACCGCCAGCCCCTCGGCGTCCCGCCCGATGGCCGCGTAACGGCTCATCGCGCGCTGCAGCGCGTCCCGCTCAGCCATCCGCACCCGCCCCCACGCGGGTGCCGACGCCTGCTTCGGGTCGGCCAGCAGGCCGGCGGCGAGGTCGGCGGCCACCGCCTCGGCGGCGGCGCGCCCGGTGACCAGGCCTTCCAGCAGGCTGTTGGACGCCAGCCGGTTCGCGCCGTGCAACCCGGTCCGCGCCACCTCGCCGGCCGCGTAGAGGCCGGCGACACCGGTGCGGCCGTCGGTGCCCGCGACGATCCCGCCGCACGCGAAGTGCGCCGCCGGGGTCACCGGGATCGGATCACGCGCCGGGTCGACGCCGATCGCCCGGCAGGCCGCGAAGACCGTCGGGAACCGCTTGGGGAACCCGGGCACGCCGGTCGCGTCGAGGAACACGTGGTCGTCGATCCCGCCGGGTGCCGAGGCGAGCCGCCGCGTGATCGCGCCGGAGACGACGTCGCGCGGCGCCAGGTCGCCAAGCGGGTGCACGCCCTGCATGACGGACGCCCCCGCGCCGTCGACGAGCACCGCGCCCTCGCCGCGCACGGCCTCGGTGACCAGCGGGCACCGGCCGCGGGCGCCTGGCGTGTACAGCACGGTCGGGTGGAACTGCACGAATTCCAGGTCCGCGGCCACCGCACCGGCCCGCAACCCGAGCGCGACACCGTCACCGGTGGCGATCTCCGGGTTCGACGTGGCCTGGTAGAGCTGCCCCATACCGCCGGTGGCGAGCAGCACCGCCGGCGCGCGCAGCACACCCGGCCGCCCCTCCGGGTCGAGCACCGTCACCCCGGCCACGTCGCCCCGCGGCGTGCGCAACGCGTCGACCGCGATGTGCCGCTCCAGCACGGGCAGCCGGCGGCCGGTCGCCTCGGCGACGAGCGTCCGCTCGACCTCGGCCCCGGTCGCGTCACCACCGGCGTGGATCACGCGGAACGCGCTGTGCCCGCCCTCACGGGTGCGGGCGAGCAGCCCGGAGGCGCCCGGGTCGAACCGCGCGCCCACCGACCGCAGCCACGACACGGCACGTGGGCCGTCGGCGAGGATCGCCGCGACCGCATCGGCATCGCACAGCCCGGCACCCGCGATCAACGTGTCGTCGACGTGCCGCGCGACTGAGTCGCCCTCGTCGTGCTGGTCCTCCATGACCACGGCGACGCCGCCCTGCGCCCAGCGGGTGTTGCCGTCCTCGACCGCCGCCTTCGTCACGACCAGCACCCGCAGACCGAGCTCCTGCGCGCGGATCGCCGCGGTCAGCCCGGCGACACCGGTGCCGAGCACCACCAGATCCGCGCGAGCCTCCCAGCAGGCGGTTTTCGTCTGTTCGTCGATAACCCGGCCGGTCATTCGCCGCCGCCGGGCTGCCCGATCTCGATCATCCGCTGCACCGAGGCGCGGGCCCTGGCAGCGATCTCCGGGTCGACGTGCACCTCGTCGGCGCCCTCGCGCAGCGCGCGCAGCAGGGCGGCCGGGGTGATCATCTTCATGTAGGCGCACGACGCCCGGTCGTTCACCGCGCGGAAGTCGATGCCCGGCGCGGCCTTGCGCAGCTGGTGCAGCATGCCCACCTCGGTGGCCACCAGCACCGACTTCGCCTTCGTCGCGCGGGCCTCGTGCACCATGTCCCCAGTGGACAGGATCTTCACCTTGTCCGCGGGCACCGCGCCCTCACCGGCCAGGTAGAGCGCCGAGGTGGCGCAACCGCACTCGGGGTGGATGAACAGGTCCGCGTCCGGGTGGTCGGCCGCACGCTGCGCCAGCTCGGGACCGTTGATCCCGGCGTGCACGTGGCACTCGCCTGCCCAGATGTGCATGTTCTCGCGCCCGGTCTTGCGCTTGACGTGCGCGCCCAGGAACTGGTCCGGACCGAACAGGACCTCGCGATCGGCCGGGATCGAGGCCACCACGTCGACCGCGTTGGACGACGTGCAACAGATGTCCGTCTCCGCCTTGACCTCCGCGGTGGTGTTCACATAGGACACCACGACCGCGCCGGGGTGCTGCGCCTTCCACTCGCGCAGCTGGGCGCCGGTGATGGAGTCGGCGAGCGAGCAGCCGGCGCGGGCGTCGGGGATCAGCACCGTCTTGTCCGGCGACAGGATCTTCGCGGTCTCGGCCATGAAGTGCACGCCGCAGAACACGATGGTCGACGCGTCGCTGGCGGCGGCGATCCGCGACAGCGCGAGGGAGTCCCCCGTGTGGTCGGCGATGTCCTGGATCGCCGGAGCCTGGTAGTTGTGCGCCAGCAGCACGGCATCCCGCTCGCGCGCCAGCTTGCGCACCTCTTCCACCCACGCCTCGTCCGGCTCCACGCCGCCGTACGGGGTCAGGTCCACAGTCGCTGCAGTCATCGGCCCTCCTGGACCAGTCGCTGGTTTTCGCCTTACAATCGAAAACCGTGCGAAGCCATATTAACAGCAGCGCCCCCCTGGCACACGAGGTTTTGGCGGCGGTATTGCAGGTGCGTTGCGCCACACTGCAGGTCCTGCTGTGGCGCCGGGCGCTGGATCCGCACGTCGGGCGGTGGTCGCTGCCCGGCGGGCGGCTGCGGCCGGACGAGGACGTGGAGACCTCGATCCGCCGCCAGCTCGCGGAGAAGGTCGATGTCCGGCAGCTGAGCCACGTCGAGCAGCTGGCGGTGTTCAGCGCACCGGACCGCGTGCCGGGGCCACGCGTGGTCGCCACGGCGTTCCTCGGGCTGGTCCCCTCGGACGTCGACCCCGAGGTCCCCGAGGACACGCGCTGGCACCCGGTGGACGACCTGCCGCGCACCGCGTTCGACCACCGCGACATCGTGCTGCGCGCCCGCGACCGCCTGCGCTCCAAGCTGTCCTACACCAACGTCGGCTTCGCGCTCGCGCCACGCGAGTTCACCATCTCGGCGCTGCGCGAGCTGTACTCGGCCGCGCTGGGTTACAAGGTCGACGCGACGAACCTGCAGCGTGTGCTGGCCCGGCGCGGCCTGCTCTCGCCCACCGGGTACACGGCCGCGCCGGGCCGCAGCGGGGGACGGCCGGCTGCGTTGTTCTCCTTCACCGGGAAGGGCATCCAGGTCACCGACCCGTTCGCGGTGTTCCGCCCACCGCCCAAACGACGTTGAGCGAGAACCACCGGATCGACGTACCGTGTAGCCGTGGATGCGGAGCGGCAGGAAAGAACGACAGAGACCATCCCCCTGTTCCCTCTGCAGACCGTCCTGCTGCCCGGCGCGACGCTGCCGCTGCACCTGTTCGAGCCGCGCTACCGGCAGCTCGCGGTCGACCTGCTGACCGGCACGATCCCGGACCGCCGGTTCGGGATCGTCGCGATCCGGAACTCCGCGGTGCGTGAGGTCGAGCACCTAGACCACGTCCACGGCATCGGCTGCACCGCGCTGCTCGGCGAGAGCGAGCGGCTGCCCGACGGCCGGTTCGACATCATCACCCGCGGCGAGCGCCGCTTCCGCGTGCTGGACATCGACAACAGCCGCGCGCCCTACCTCGTCGGCACCGTCGAATGGGTCGACGACGCCCCGCTGCCGCCTGCCGCCGGACAGGCGGTCGCCGGGCTGCGCGACGCGGCCCTGTCCGCGCACGCGGCGTACTGCGAGGCCGCCTGGCACCGCGACTCGTGGGCGGCGCCGGAATCGGAGACCGGGCCGGGCGCGCTGTCGTACCTGCTCGCCGCCGACTGCCTGCTGCCGCTGGCCGACCGGCAGCAGCTGCTCGAAGAGACCCAGCCGCTGCGCCGGCTGCGGATGGTCAGCCGCATGCTGCGGCGCGAGGCCGGCTTCCTGTCGAAGCTGCGCGCGGTGCCCGCTCCCCCACCCGAGCTGATCCAGCTCGGTCTGCCCGCCAGCCTGAACTGAGACGCTGGCCACAACGTTTCCGCAGGTGAGCGGGAACAACGATCTTCCTGGTACCGTTGGACCTTCGGCGCTGGCAACAGCCCCTGCCACCAGCCCGCCGGATCAAGGTGATTGATCCGAGCCCGGCGTGGCAACCCAGATACCGCAGCAAGAAAAACCAGATGGGCCCTGACGCGTGCCTGTCACCCTTGCTGGTGCCTGGAGCGCCAGCTGAGAAACGAAACGCATGGAAGGAGGCGGCACGCCATGAGCCGCGACGTGATCGACTGGCGTACTCGTGCCGCCTGCCGGGACGAGGACCCTGAGCTGTTCTTCCCCGTGTCCGAAATGGGCCCGGGCGCCCGGCAGGTCGCACGGGCCAAGGCGGTGTGCGCAAGCTGTCCGGTGCGCGCCGAATGCTTGGCCTACGCACTGGACTCCGGTCTCGACAACGGCATCTTCGGCGGCACCACCGAGCAGGAGCGGCGCAGCCTGATCCGCTCCCGCCGGCGCGCCGAGGCGGCCTGAGACAAGCCGAACGGCCGGGACCCCGAGCACGGGGTCCCGGCCGTTTCGCGTTTCCAGGAAGTGTCCGGTAAGTCATCGGAGCCAGAGGATGATGGCGGCCAGCCGGGTCGCGGAACTGTTTCAGCCGGTTGAAACAGCGTTCGACCACGTTGCGCCGCTTGCAGGCCTCAGAGTCGAAGGCGGGAGCGGCAGCAGTTGCGGATCGTCACCGGCCTGGCCTCCAGTGAGCAGCACCCGCAGCGGCAGCCCTGTCGACCGCGAGCGCCTCGACGCCGGGCGCGCAGCCCCTGTTGCTAGCCGCCAGCAGCACGAGGTGCGCCCGTACGACGCCGCCACCGCCGACCCCGACCCGACACCGGCAGCAACGCCTCGATCCGCGCCCACGCCCGCACCACAGCTGGATCAACTACAGGACAGGACCTAGCCCAGCCTGCGGCCGAGGTCGTCGCGGCCGTTCCAGCCGGCGAGCAGGCCGTAGGCCAGCGCGGTGCCCAGCGGCTGGGCCACCAGGACCCACAACGACTCGATGCGCGGCGCCCGTTCGATCACGTCGCCGACCGCCGGCGTGGTCGTGACCGCGTAGGCGCTGTTGGCGAAGGCCACACCCATCTGGACGCCGAGCCAGGCAGCGAGCAGGCCGCCGAGCACCGCGGCGATCAGCACCACGGGCCCGCGCCGCTCGCGCAGCATCCACACCGCGGCCCCGGTGACCACACCCAGGCCGAGGCCCAGCAACGCGTAGATCGCGAGGTCGTCGAAGCGGTGCCAGCTCTCCAGCTGCAACGGGATCAGCTGGCCGCCGTCGAACACGCGCACCCGTTCGGGCGGGGCGAGCACCGACCAGAGCCAGCCGAGCGGGATGCCGAGCACGCCGATCAGCGACAGCAGGCTGACCGCGGGCAGCAGGTCGGCCTTCACGACCACCCGCGGCTGGGGTGGCCGCCGGTGGAACAGCACAGCGGACAGCTCCGGACCGGGTGCTCCCGGCCTGGCCTGCACCGGCGACGAGTCGGCCACCGCACCTCTTTCCGTTGCCGCTTGATCCGCCGCACCGAGATTAGCCGGTCACCCCACCCGTGTACGCACCGTGTCGGCCGCGTCGCCGATCCAGCCGCCGGGTTCACCCGGAGAACGCGGGTCAGGACTGGGCGTTCAGGCCTTTTTCGAACCGTTCGGCGTCGAAGTCGCCGCCGAACCACGGCGACAGCCCGGCGCGCGCGGCCTCCAGGAAGGCGTCGCGGTCCAGCCCGCCCGCACCCTCGGCGAGGGCGCCGAGCAGGGGCGATCCGGCGGCCACCGGCAGGTCGGACACGTTGCACAGGGCGGCCAGGTCCGGCTGCGCGGGCCAGGACCCGATGACGACACCGAGCACGTTGAGACCACGCGCGGTCGCGACCTCGGCTGTGAGGGCCGTCGCGTTGAGGGTGCCGAGCCCGGCCTCGGCGACCACCAGCAGCGGCGCGGACAACGACCACGCGACGTCGGCGAGGGTGCCGCCGTCGGCGTCGAAGCGCACCAGCAGTCCTCCGGCGCCCTCGACCAGCACGAGGTCGTGCGTCTCGGCCAGCTCGCTCGCCGCCCCCGCGGCCTCGGCAGGCCCGACCGGCGCGATGCCGCTGCGCCGCGCCGCGGCCTCCGGGGCGAGCGGGTCGGGGTAACGGCGCAGCTCGCGGGCGGTGACCTCCCCGGCCAGGCGGGTCACCTCGTCGATGTCGCCGGGCTCGCCGGGGGCGACCCCGGTCTGCGCGGGTTTCAGCACGGCCACCTGGCGGCCCTCGGCGCGCGCGAGCGCGGCGAGGGCCGCGGTCACCGCGGTCTTGCCGACGCCGGTTCCGGTCCCGGTCACCACCAGCACGCTCACGGGATCCGACATTAATACCGGCGCCGGCCGGCCGGCTTTCCGGTGTGTGGCTACCCGGTGACCATCGGGTTGCTCTCCTCGGTCCCGTTCACGACGCCGTCGACGCTGTCGGCCGAGACGAAGGCGTTCGCCTTCGGGTCGTACAGGTGCACCCGGGCGGCGCCGACCTCGAAGTACATCCCCACCAGGTCGACCTCGCCGCGGGCCTCGGCGGCCGCGACCGTCGGGTACTCCCGCAGCCGGTCCAGCTGCTGCAGGATGTTGTGCAGCGCCAGCTGGTCGGCCTCGGACGCGGGCAGCGAGTCGCCGATCCGGATCGGCGCGTGCGTCTTCGCCCGCTCCACGCTCGGCGAGGCGTGCCGGAGCCAGGACTCCAGCGCGGGCGCGCCCGCCGGCACGCCACCGAGCAGCGCCTTCATCGCGCCGCACGACGAGTGCCCGCACACCACGATCTCGCGCACCTTGAGCACCCCGACCGCGAACTCGACCGCGGCGCCGATGGACGCGTCCGAACCCGCCGCGCACGTCTCATGGTCCGGCACCAGGTTGCCGATGTTGCGCACAGTGAACAGGTCGCCCGGCCCGCTGCTGGTGATCAGGTTCGGCACGATCCGCGCGTCGCCGCAGGTGATGAACAGCGTCTCCGGGTTCTGCGTGTCGGCCAGCTTGCCCAGGATCGGGCGGACCAGCTCCGAGGTGCGCCGCTCGAACTCGACCATGCCGCGCCGCATCGAACTCTCCCGCGGCTGCCGCTGCTCCGGAACCTCGACCGGCTCCTCCTGCTGGGCCTGCTGCCAGTCGGACCAGGGGGCGAACCAGCGCGGCGCGATCCGCTGGGCCTTGGCCTTGTGCACGGTCGGCTCGCCTGCTTTGCCCCGCTCGAACCAGGGGTGCCCGATCTCGTCCACGATCACCTGGCCGCCGGCCTCCTCGTGGGAGTGCTGCCAGGCCGAGAGCGTGTCGAACGCCGCGTGGTCGAGGTAGTCCACGACGAGTTCGAGGGTCACCGTCGCGCCGCGCGGGATGGTGCCCAGTACCGAGGTCAGGCGCGGGATCGAGAGCGCGGACAACGCCCCCTCGACGACGACGCGCCACTTGTCGCCGTCGCGCTCGGCGTGGATGCCGGACCACAGCAGGCGGCGGAGCATGATCAGCGCGGCAGCGGCGACGCCGATCAGCACACCGGTGAGCAGGTCGATGGCCACGACGCCGAGCAGCGTGATCAGGTAGACCGGCAGGTCACCGTGCCGCAGCACCTGCTTGATGTGGTTGAGGTTGACCAGCTTCGCGCCCACGTGCACCAGCAGGCCGGCGAGCGCGGCCAGCGGGATGTTGCGCAGCAGCCCGGCGAGCACGGCGACGAACAGCAGCACCCAGACGCCGTGCAGGACGGCGGAAACGCGGGTGCGGGCGCCGGTCTGCACGTTGGTCGAACTCCGCACGATCACGCCGGTGACCGGCAGGCCGCCGAGCGCGCCCGAGGTCATGTTGGCCGCGCCCTGGCCGAGCAGCTCGCGGTTGAGGTTCGCGCGCGGGCCGGTGTGCATCTTGTCGACGGCGACGGCGGAGAGCAGGCTCTCGACGCTCGCGACCAGCGCGATGGTGACGACGGCGACGCCGAAGTCGAACCAGCCGGTGTCCGGGAAGTCCGGCGCGAAGCTGATGTCGAGCACGTTCGCCGGGATGTCGACGCGCGGCACCTCCAGGCCGGCGACCAGCGAGAACACGGTGACCGCGACGATCGCGGCGAGCGGACCGGGCACCTTCCGCACCGCGGCGGGGAGCTTGCCCCACACGAGCAGGATGCCGATGGTGATCAGGCCGATCAGGGTGGCGGGGCCGTGCGGGTCGAGGATCTGCGCCGGCAGCTGCAGCAGGTTGTCGATCGGCGAGCTCTGCGCGCTGCCGCCCAGCACGATGTGCAGCTGGGCCAGCACGATCGTGACCCCGATGCCGGCCAGCATGCCGTGCACGATGGCCGGGGACAGGGCGAGCGCGGCGCGCGCGATCCGGCTCAGGCCGAGCAGGATCTGCAGCGCGCCCGCCAGGACGGTGATGGCGCAGGTGGCGGCCCAGCCGAACTCGTTGATGGTCTCCGCCATGATCACCGTCAGGCCCGCGGCGGGGCCGCTGACCTGCAGCGGCGCGCCGCCGAGCGCGCCGGCCACGATGCCGCCGACGATCGCGGCGATCAGCCCGGCGACGATCGGCGCCCCGGAGGCCAGCGCGATGCCCAGCGACAGCGGGATCGCGACGAGGAAGACGACCAGCGAGGCCGGCACGTCGTGGCGGAGGTTGTCCAGCGCGGACCGCCACGAGCGGGGCGGAGCGTGCTCACGCTCCTGAGCAGAGTTGTCAATCATTCACGCCTCCGGTGCGGAAGTGCCCGAACTTGGGGATGAACCGAGGAAGACCGGCCCCAGTGACGGCCTGTAGCACCAGAGATACCGAAAAACGCCCGGGATGTCCGGTATGCAAAGAAAATCTCACGTTTTGTTCACAAAGGGTCATGACTGATGAGTAACGGCGTATTGACGTCAGGCCATCAGTGTGCGTGACACAGGTCACCGAGCAGCTTGATGATCGACACGAAACGTGACTGAGGGTGCACGACGGTGGGCTGAGTGTCCCCGGTCACACTGGATTGGGTGAATTATTCACGGTGGCAGGTATTAGCGCTTCAGACCACCCTCGCGACTGGTCCCCCAGCCGCGCTCGACGCCGTGCGCGGCTGGGGACCGGACCAGGGTGCGGCGGACGCGGGATGACCGCGGGTGAGCGCACGGCTCGGTGCGGCACGTCCGGGGTCCCCCGTCCCCGTGAGCCGGCCCTACCCGGAGAACTGCCGCCGCGAGACCGATCACGGCACCCTCGACGACCGCCTCGGTGGCGCCCCACCCGGTGCGGCACATCCCGGGATCCCCGCCCCCGCGAGCGGCCCCACCCGGACAACTGCCGCCGCGAGACTGACCACCGCACCCTCGACCACCGCCTCGATGGCGCCCCACCCGGCGCGACACATCCCGGGCCTCGTCCCCGTGAGCCGGCCCCACCCGGACAACTGCCGCCGCGAGACCGACCACCGCACCCTCCACCACCGCCACGGCAGCCCCCACCCGGCGCGCACAGCCCGGGATCCCCGTCCCCGCGAGCGGCCCCACCCGGACAACTGCCGCCGCGAGACCGACCACCGCACCCTCCACCACCGCCTCGGTGGCACCCACCCCGGCGCGGCACATCCCGGGTTCCCCCGTCCCCGCGAGCCGGCCCTAGCCGGAGAACTGCCGCCGCGAGACCTCCGCGTGCGCCATGCGCCGCAAAGCTGCGAACAACGCGTCGCCGAGAACAGTGCCGACCACCGCACCCTCGACCACCGCCTCGGTGGCGCCCAGCCGGGCCACCGCCGACACATCCCTCTCGGCGACCGAGGCCGCCGCCTCGGCGTAGCTGTCGAGTTCGTCCAGCACCCACTCGTGCCCGACCTCCCGGAGCGCGCACAGCACACCCACCAGCGACTCGACCACCGGCGATCCGGCGTGCACCTCCCAGCCCCGCCGCCGAGCCACCTCCTCGATGCGGCTCAGCGCCCAGGCGCGGTCGTCGGCCGTCACCTCCGGCTTCGCCACCGGCAGGCCGTGCTGAGCCAGGCCGAGGATGTCGTGCGTCGACGTGGCCGGGTCGTCGATCGCGCTCAGCACCTCGCCGACCGCGGCCACCGACAGGCCGCCGATCTCCAGCAGGGCACGCACCAGTTTCAGCCGCCGCACGTGCGCGGGCCCGTAGCGGGCCTGGTTGGGGCTGGTCAGCTCGCCGGGCGGGAGCAGGCCTTCGCGCTGGTAGTACTTGATCGTCGCGACCGGGACGCCCGACTCCCGGCTCAGCTCCGCCATGCGCATCCGGCGTTCCTCCCTCTGGACACAGCCTCATGGGTAGAGTAGCTTCCCATTTCAGATAGTACAGCTATCCGTTCTGGAGGCGATGAGGATGACCACCCTGTCCCTGCGCTCGTCCACCACCCGGCGGGCCGTGCTGCACTATGCCGAAATGTGGATCGCCATGGGCCTGGGCATGGCGATCCTCGGACCGCTCGTTCGGCTGGGTTTCGACGCGGCGGGCTGGTCGGCGGTCCTGGACCGCACCGACTGGCGGGCGATGATCATGGCGACCGAGATGGCCCTGCCGATGGCCACGTGGATGCGGCTCCGGCGGCACAGCCGGCGCTCGGCGTTCGAGATGACCGTGTGGATGTACGTGCCGTTCGCGGTGCTGCTCGTGCCGTACTGGGCCGGCGTGATCTCCGGCGGCGCGCTGATGGGCATCGGTCACGGCCTGATGGGCGTGGCCATGGCGGTGGTCGTCTACCGGCACCGCCACGACCACCACTGACGCTTCAGCGGACCACCACCGGCAACGTGTTCAGGCCGTGCACGAGCGTGCTCTCCCGCCAGCGGAGCTCGCCCGGGTCGCCGTCGAGCTCGATCACCGGGAAGCGCTCGAGCAGGCGGCCAAGGGCGACCTCCGCTTCGAGCCGGGCGAGCGGCGCCCCGACGCAGTAGTGGATGCCGTGGCCGAAGGCCAGGTGACCACCGGCCGGGCGGGTGACGTCCAGGCGGTCCGGCTCCGGGAACCGCTCGCCGTCGCGGTTGGCGCCCACCAGCGAGACCATCACGAACTCGTTCGCCGGGATCTCCACGTCGCCGATCGGCACCGGTTCCACCGTGAACCGCAGGGTCGCGATGTTGATCGGCCCCTCGAACCGCAGGAACTCCTCGACGGCGCCGGGCAGCAGCGATGGGTCGGCCCGGAGAGCCGCCATCTGGTCCGGGTGCCGCAGCAACGCCAGCACGCTGTTGCCGATCAGGTTGACCGTCGTCTCGTGCCCGGCGACGAGCAGCAGGAACGCCATCGCCACCAGCTCTTCCGGCGACAGCTGGTCACCCTCGTCCGACACGTGCACCAGGTCGGACAGCAGGTCCTGGGTCGGCGCCGCGCGCTTGGCCGCGACCAGCGCCGTGAGGTAGCCGGCCATCGAGCGGGCCGCGGCGTGGAAGTCGTCCTCGGGCCCGGAGTTGAGCAGCGTGTTCGACCACTCGCGGAAGTCGCCGCGCTCCTCCTCCGGGATGCCGAGCAGCTCGCAGATCACCGTGATCGGCAGCGGGTAGGCGAACGCGTCCAGCAGGTCCACCCGGCCGCGCGCGGCCACGGCGTCCAGCAGCTCGTCGGTGATCTGCTCGATGCGCGGCCGCAGGGCGGCGACGGTGCGCGCGGTGAAGGCCTTGTTGACCAGCTTGCGCAGCCGCGTGTGGTCCGGCGGGTCGCTGTTGAGCATGTGGTGGCGCAGCAGGCTGCCCGACGGGTCGTCGCCGCCCGTCCCCCCGGTCGCCGTCAGGCGCATCTGGAACAGCTCCTGCGCCCGGTTGGCGTCCTTGCTCAGCCGCGGGTCCGCGAGCAGTGCCTTGGCCTCCGCGTACCCCGAGACCAGCCAGACCCGCAACCCGCGAGGCATGATCGCGGGCCGGACCGGGCCCTCCTCGCGCAACGCGCGGTAGAGGGCGTGCGGGTCCTGGATGATGTCGTCGTCGAGCTCGATCGGTTCGTCCACCACGCGCATTTCGTGGTCCTCCCAGTGGCGTTCGTGCTCCGGCAAGTCGTCAACGGGCAGCGGGCGCGATTGGTGCCCGGCTCACCGGGCCGCGAGCGCGTCGGCGACCCGGTCCACCACCCCCTTCCAGTGCTCCCGCTGCGCGGCGCGCTCCTCGGCGTCAGCCAGCCATTCCTGGTGGAAGCGCACGACCGTCCGGTCGCCCGACGGCGAAACCGTCACCTGCACCGTCGAGTCGTGGTCCCAGTCCTTCGGCCGCCAGGTCAGCCGGATGCGGTCCAGCTCGCGGTAACTGCGGACCTCGCCGGTCGTGCCGCCGGCCGTCTCGTAGCGCTCCCCCTTGCCACCGGGGACGACGGCGCCGAGCCAGATCTCGGCGCCGGCCCTGCTGGTCAGGAACTCCCAGACGGCGGCGGCCGGGTACGGCAGCGTCCGGGAGACGCCGACCTGCCAGCCCGCGTCGGCGGTCCGGCCCACTTCCTTGGTCATGGGCTCATGATGGCAGGAGGCACCGACAGTTCCGGCCCGGTCATGGGGCACGATGGGAGATCGTGCGGTATCGCCCCATCACCTTCGAACGCCTCGCCGGGGAACTGGCCGAGCGGGTGCTCGTGCTGGACGCGCCGTGGGTGCGGATCGCCGTGGACGGCCCGTCGGGCACCGCGGCACTCGCCGACGCGCTGGTCGACCCGCTGCGGCTCGGCGGCCGCGCGGTGCAGCGCGTGTCCACTGTGGACTTCATGCGGCCCGCGTCGCTGCGCTTCGAGTACGGCAGGGAGAACCCGGACTCCCGCTACTGGTCCTGGCTGGACGAAGGCGCGTTGCGCCGCGAGGTGCTGGACCCGTTGGGGCGCAACGGAAGCGGCGAGGTGCTGCCCGCGCTGTGGGACGCGGCTCGCGACCGCTCGACAAGGTCCGCGCGGGTGCCGCTGCCCGCGCCGGGCGTGCTGGTCGTGGACGGCGAGATGTTGCTCGGGCGTGGCCTGCCGTTCGAGCTGACCGTGCACCTGCAGCTGTCCCCGGGGGCGTTGCGGCGCCGCCTGCCCGAAGACGAGCAGTGGGCGCTGCCCGCGTTCGAGCGGTACGAGGAAGAGGTGCGGCCCGCGGAGATAGCCGACGTGGTGGTGCGCGCCGACGACCCGCGGCACCCGGCAGTGCTGGAGCGGACCGCGTGACGGTCAGGGGGCGACGGCAGGCTCTCCGCTGAGGAACGCGCGCAACCGGGCGCCCAGCAGGTCCCACCGCCACTGCTCGGTCACCCAGTTCCGGCCCGCGACGCCCATCTTGCGGGCGCGCGACGGGTCGTTGAGCAGCGGGGTGAGGGTCTCGACCAGCTGGTGGACGTCGCGGCCGTCGACGACGTGGCCGGTCACCTCGTCGAGAACGGTTTCCGGGGCGCCGCCCGAGTTGCCCGCGACGACCGGCAGGCCCGTCGCCGAGGCCTCCAGGTAGACGATCCCGAGGCCTTCCACGTCCAGTCCCTTGCCGCGGGTGCGGGCGGGCATGGCGAAGACGTCGCCGGCTGCGTAGTGCGCGGGCAGCTCGGGCCACGGCACCGAACCAGTGAACACGACATCGTCGGCGACACCCTGCGCCTCGGCGAGCCGTTCCAGGGACTTCCGGTACGGGCCGCCGCCGACGAGCAGGAGTGCGACGTCCGGGACGCGGCGGCGCAGTTCGGGGAGGGCGTGGATGAGCATGTCCTGGCCCTTGCGCGGCACGAGCCGGGACACGCACACGACGGTCGGCCGGTCGCCGAGGCCGTGCCGGGCGCGGATCTCGTCGCGGGCGGCGGGGTCCGGTTTGAACACGTCCGGGTCGACGCCCGGCGGCAGCAGCTCCAGCCCGGCGGACGGGCCGAACGCCGACGCGAACCGGCCGCGGGTGTACTTGCTGACGTAGGTGATCACGTCGGTGGTGTCGCCGATGCGGCGCAGCGCCTGGCGGGCCAGCGGCAGCATCGACCAGCCGACCTCGTGCCCGTGCGTGCTCGCGACGACCCAGTCCGCGCCCGCGGCCCGCAGCGGCTGGGCGAGCAGCGCCAGCGGGGCCGCGGCGCCGAACCAGACGGCCTGGCAGTCGTGTGCGCGCAGGATGTCCTTGGCGCGGCGGAGCACGTCCGGGGTGGGCAGCATCAGCGAGGTGGGGTGCCGGGCCACCTCGAACGGCGCGGCGGCGTCGAACTCGGGGTGCGAGCCGGAGGGCTTGTCCCAGGAGGGTGCGTAGACGACGAGCTGGTCCGGCGGCAGCAGGCGCGCGAAGGAGTTCAGGTAGTTCTGGATCCCCCCGGGCCGCGGCGGGAAGTCGTTGGTCACCAGCAGGGTCCGAAGCACGGGCTGGAGACTACTAGGGAGCGCCGGGACGGTTCCGGGTGCGGCGGCCCCCGGAACGAGTCAGGGGCGGCTCCGGTTGTGGCCGGTGCCGCCCCTGACGTGTTGCCGAACTCAGCTCACCGCGACGCGGCGGGCCGAGACGTAGTTGTTCTGCAACGGCGAGATCTTGACGACGTCCCCGGTCTCGGGGGCGTGCACCATCTTGCCGTCGCCCAGGTAGATGCCCACGTGGTGGATCGGCGAACCGAAGAACACCAGGTCGCCGGGCTGCAGCTGGGCCCGCGAGACCGCGACACCGGCCGTGGCCTGCTGCTGGCTCGTGCGCGGCAGGGTGATGCCCGCCGCCTTGTAGGCGTACAGCGTCAGGCCCGAGCAGTCGAACGAGCTGGGGCCGGTGTCGCCCCAGCCGTACGGGCTGCCGAGCTTGCTCAGCGCGACGTCGATCGCCTCCTGGGCGGCCGCCGTCGGGGCGGGCACGTTCGGCGCGAGGCCGCCCGTGTCCTTCTGCGCGGCCCGCTCGGACGCGGTGAGCCGCTGGCGCACCTGGTCCAGCTGGTCGAGCTGCGCCTGCAGCGCGGCCTGCCGGGCGTGCAGGTCGTTCAGCAGCGTCGCGGCCGCGTCCTTGGCGACCTGCGAGCGCGTCTGGGCGTCGGCTGCCGCGGCCTGGGCGTTGGCAGCCGCCTGGATCGCCGCGTTGTAGTCGGCGAGCGCCTTGTTCTTCTCGTCGGCGAGCACTTCCAGAGCGGAGGAGCGCTCCAGGAAGTCCTGCGCCGAGGTGCCGTTCAGCAAGGCGGACAGCTTGTTGAACTGCACGCCGCCGACGAACGAGGCGTCGGCGAACTGGTCGACCACGCCCTGGTACTGGTTCTTCGCGATGAGCGCCTGCTCACCGGCCGCGTTGGCGGCTGCCAGGTCGGCGTTGGCCCGGTCCAGGTCGGCCTGCTTGGCGTCGAGGTCGGCCTGCGCCTGCATGGCCTCCTCGTTCAGCTGCTCGGCCTGCGCGGCGAGCTGCCGGTACTGCGCCAGGGCGTCCGACGAGGTGGCGGGCTGCTGTGGGGCGGGGAGGGGGACCGCGCCGGCCGGAGCCGTGGGGAAACCACCGACCGCGAGTACCGCGGCGGCGGCGAGGGCTCCTGCGACCACGCGCTTGATGGGTTGCGACTGCACGCCGCGCGTGTCTCCTTTGCACTCATGTCGCCGCCGGCCGTCGCAGGAGGTCGGGGGACCCTCCACACTGCACCGGCGCGGGCGGACACAAGCACCCGAACCGGTCTACGACGGTAACCCGGCATGTCCAGACGCAGGGGGTAGCGCACCTGGGTCCATGCGTGGGTCCGGCACAGCTCCCCGACAAGCTGCTACGGCGACAATCTCGCGTCGCCGCCGCGGGCGCGACGGCTGCCGGGCGCGAGATCTCGGCCAGGTTACGAAACGACCGCCGTCGCGTCCACCAGGCACCAGGTAAAAACTTTGCGTAATCACCTCTCTTCCCGTTCGGACCAGCGGTTCCCCTGTGGGTGTGACCAAGGCAACAGTCGGCAGGATCACGACTACTGACCGTTTGCCGCTCGAAGCGACCGTTTGTCTTCTTCGGCGTGTCGGGGCGCGGTGGGTGCCCGGCCGCCGTGGTTCGGCCATTTCGGGCGCGGAACGGCCGGCCGGAACGACGGCGCACGCACGCCGCTCGAACCGCGACCGGAGGTTCCGTCTGCGCGTGGGGACGCGCGGTCGGCCCCCGGCCCCCGTAGAGGGGGTCATTCACGCGCGGAGGGGCCGGCCGGAACGACGACACGCACACGCTTGCCACTTGAACCGCGACCACGGTTCCGCCGCGTGTCGGCTTGCGGTCGCCCCGGCCACCCCTGTCGGGCTCTATCCGCACGCAGCCGCCGCCCGCCACGACGGCATGCGCACGGTTGCCACTCGAACCGCGAGCGCAGAATCCGTCCGCGCGTGTCGGGGACGCGGTCGGCCCCTGGCCGTCGCGGTGGGGCTCTATCCGCGCACGCGGGCGCCGCCTACCACGACGGCGCGCGCACAATTTCCGCTCGAAACCGCAACCAAGGTTCCCTTGCCGTGCCGGGTCGCTCCCCCATCCACCCCGAGGCGCCCGAGTATGTCCGGCAGCCCCCGAGACCGCCCGAGCGCGTGGGTCAGCCCGCGCGGCGCTCGGGCAGCCGCACATGCGGGCGCCGGCCTCGGGAGATCGTTCGGGGCGGCGGCACCAGGCCCGCGTCGGCGAGCAACTCGACCGCGGCGAGTTCCTCGAAGTCGAGTTCGACGACCGGCGGGGCGTCGACCACGGCGCTCAGCACGCAGTCGCCGCAGGCGCGGCCCCTCAGCGTGCACCGGTTGCACTCGATGATCACGGTGTTGTCGTTCATGGCGTGCCTCCTCGTTGCTACTGGGATGCACGGTACGAGTGACCACCGACAATTTCGGGCTCGCGTATCGAACGAATGGACCAACGGTGTGCGAGAAAACCGCTGACCTGCGGAAACACCGCCGAAAAAAATCTCTAGACCCGTCCGAGACGCGCCAGCAGCACCGCCGACGCCACCGGGTGCGCCCCCGATCGCCGGACCGAGTCGGCCACTCCGCGGTCGGTCGAGGCCACGACCAGCGGGCGGCCCTGCGGCTCGGCCGCGACCAGCGACCGGATCACGTCGTCCGCGATCACGCCGGGGTCGGAGAACAACACGCGCACCCCGCGGGCGCTCACGGTCGGCACCGACATCACCTCGGCGCCGTCGAACACCACGGTGATCTCCGCGCCCGTCCGCGCCGCCAGCGCGCCGAGCTGCTGCACCAGCCGGTTCCGCTGGTCGGCCAGCGTCAGCTCCGGGTAGCCGGTCTTGGTGACGTTGTAGCCGTCGACGATCAGGTGCACGCTCGGCAACGCGAGCAGCCGGTCCAGCACCGCCGGGTCCCGCACCTGCCGCCCGGCCCCGGTGCCCGATGTAGCACCCAGCACGGTGTCCGCCGGGCGCCGCGCGCTGGTGTCCAGCGCCAGCTCCCGCCGCAACCCCGTGACCGCGCCCTGCAGGGTGTCGACGAGCAGCGACAGGCGCACCTCGTCCGCCTCGCGGGCCTCCTTCGCGGACTGGCGCGCGATCTCCGCGTCCGCCGCCGCCCGCTCGGCCCGCGCCCGTTCGGAAGCCGCGCGCTGGCGCTCACGCTCCAGCTGAGCGGTCACCGCGGCCACCTCTTGCTCCCGCCGCACGTCGGCCTGCGCCAGCAGCTCACGCGCCTCCTCGGCGGCGTCCTTGGCCTGCCGCAGCTGCGTGCCCTGCTCCCGGAGCCGGTTGCGCAGCTTCGCCAGCTCCTCCTCGCGCTCCACGCGGGCGCCCTCGATCGCCTCCCGCGCCTCCGCCAGCTCCTCGCGCACGCGCGCGAGCTCCGCCTCCAGCCGCTGGCTGCGCGCCACCGCCGCGTCGCGCTCGGCCCGCAGCGCCGTCTCCGCGGCGTTCTTGACCACCAGCCGCACACGCGTCGCCGCGCTGGCCTCGCCGAGCAGGACGGCCGCCACCGCGGCGGCCACCGGGTCCGGGTCGTTCGGGTCGAGCGCGTCCGGCCGGTACTCGCGCACCCACTCCAGGACGGCGGTGCGGAACGCGGTCGAATCCTCCAGGGTTGTGAGGAGCGCCGCACCGCCCAGCTTCGCGCGCTTGGCCGGGGCGAACTTCGCGACCGGCCGCAGCTGCTGCGGGATGTCGATGCGCGGGATCTTCCCCAGTGCCTCGGCGGCCAGCTCGGCGAGCCGGCCGCGCACCGGCTCCGGCAGATCGCGCCAGTTCACGGACTTGGTGTCCGGCTCCGGGCGCGCGCTCGCCGCGGGCGCCCGGAGACCGGGGTCTTCGGGCTCTTCGGCGTGCACTGAGGGAAACATCCGTTCAGGGTAGTCCGCTTCGGTAACGATCACCGTTCGTGCCGTGATCCGGGATTGTCGGTCCCCCTCCTTATGGTGCCGATCATGCAACTCGCGGACGGCGCGCAACTGACCTTCGACGAACTCGGCACGCCGCTTCGGGACACCACGTTCGTCGTGTTCGACCTGGAGACGACCGGGACCAAGCCGGGCCCGGACGGCATCACCGAGATCGGCGCGGTCAAGGTCCGTGGCGGCGAGGTGCTGGGTGAGTTCGCCACCCTCGTCGACCCCGGGATGCCCGTCCCGCCGCAGATCGTGGCGCTGACCGGCATCACCTCGGCGATGCTGCACGACGCGCCGAAGATCGACCGCGTGCTGCCCGCGTTCCTGGAGTTCGCCAGCGGCGCGGTGCTGGTCGCGCACAACGCGCCGTTCGACACGTCGTTCATGCGGGCGGCCTGCCTGCACCACGGCTACCCGTGGCCGAAGCCCGCCGTGGTGTGCACGGTCCGCCTCGCCCGGCGCGTGCTGACGCGGCAGGACAGCCCCAGCTTCCGGCTGTCCGCGCTGGCGGCCCTGTTCGGCTCGCCGGTGACGCCGAACCACCGCGCGCTGGACGACGCCCGCGCCACCGTGCACGTGCTGCACGCGCTGCTGGAGCGGGTCGGCAACGTCGGGGTGCAGTCGCTGGAGGAACTGCTCGACTACCTGCCCGAGGTGACGTCCGCCCAGCGGCGCAAGCGCGGGATGGCGGCCCACCTGCCGGAATGCCCTGGCGTCTACCTGTTCCGCGGGCCGGGCGACGAGGTCCTGTACGTCGGAACGGCGAGCAACCTGCGCCGCCGGGTGCGCCAGTACTTCACCGGTTCGGAAAGCCGCGGCCGGATCCGCGAGATGGTCGCCCTCGCCGAGCGGGTCGACGGCATCGAGTGCAGCCACGCGCTGGAGGCCCAGGTCCGGGAGCTGCGGCTGATCGCCGCGCACCGGCCCTCCTACAACCGGCGCTCCAAGAACCCGCGCAAGTCGTGGTGGATCGTGCTCACCGACGAGGCCTTCCCGCGCCTGTCCGTGGTGCGGCTGCCCAAGGACGGCGCCCTCGGCCCGTTCTCCTCGCAGGTCACGGCCAAGATCGCGGCGGACGCCCTGGCCGGCGCCGTCGGCCTGCGCACGTGCACCCAGCGGATCTCCGCGCACTCGCCGTCCGGCCGGCCGTGCGCGCTCGCCGAGCTCGGCCGGTGCGGCGCGCCGTGCGCCGGCAGGCAAAGCGTCGAGGAGTACTCCCCTGGCGTGCACGCGATCGTCGACCTGGTCGCCGGGCGCGGCGCCCGGCCGCTGGAGTCCGCGCGCCGCCAGCTCGACGACCTGGCCGGAGCCGAGCACTTCGAGCAGGCGGCGCGGCGGCGGGACGAGCTCGCCGTGCTGGTGCGCGCCGTCGACCGGGCCCACCGGCTGTCGTCGCTGGCCGCGATCCCGGAGCTGGTCGCGGCGGCCCCGGACGGCAACCGCGGGTGGGAGTTCGCGGTGATCCGGCACGGCAGGCTGGCCTCGGCCGGCGTGGCCCGCCGCGGTGTGCCGCCGATGCCGGTGGTCGAGCAGCTCGTGGCGTCCGCGGAGACGGTCGAGCCCGGCCCGGGGCCCCTGTACGGGGCGCCGCCTGAGGAGACGTCGATCCTGCTGCGCTGGCTCACCCGGCCCGGCGTCCGCCTGGTGCGCACGGCCGTGCCCTGGTCGGAGCCCGCGCACGGCGCCGGTCCGTGGCGCGGCTGGCTGGAGCAGGTCGCCACCGCCGTGTCGCTCGAGCAGGCCGGGTAGGGACGCGGGGAGCTACGATCGCCGCGCTACCCAATTACGCGAGGAGGACGCGAGTGATCACCGCGATCGTGCTGATCCATGCCGTGGCGGACAGCATCCCGGAGACCGCGCAGGCGATCGCCGACATCGACGGCGTGGCGGAGGTGTACTCGTGCGCCGGGGACGTCGACCTGATCGCGATCGTGCGGGTGCACGCCCACGAGGAGCTCGCCGACCTCATCCCGGCCAAGATCGGCAAGGTGCCGGGCGTGATCGACACCGACACGCACATCGCGTTCCGGTCCTACTCCACCGCCGACACCGAGTCCGCGTTCGCGATCGGCGTCGAGGACGCCGACTGAACCCAGGAACGAGGAAGGGCCCCCGGATCGCTCCGGGGGCCCTTCTCGTGACCGTGACTTAGTGGTCCGGCGTCTTCCAGCCCGAGGGGACCTCACCCTTCTCGGGCAGCTCGCCGGGGACGTGGCCGTTGCCGTGCCCGTTGCCGCGGGCCCGGTCGAGCGCCGCGGTCTCCTCGACCGGGTCCGGCGCCAGCATCGTGCCCGGCACCGCCCGCCCGGCCGCGCCGAGCTTGTTCATCTTCTTCGGCACCGCCGCGCCCTGGTACTCCAGCGGGATGGCGTGGCCGTGGTCATCCACACCGCCCAGCGGCTGGTGGATCTCGATGAACTCACCGTGCGGCAGGCGCTTGATGATGCCGGTCTCGATGCCGTGCTCCAGCACCTCCCGGTCGGACCGCTGCAGGCCCAGGCAGATCCGGTAGGTGATGAAGTACGCCAGCGGCGGCAGCACCAGGATGCCGATGCGGCCGGCCCACGTGGTCGCGTTCAGGGAGATGTTGAACTTGTCCGCGATGATGTCGTTGAACCCGGACAGCTCGATCACCATGAAGAACGCCAGCGCCATCATGCCGATCGAGGTGCGGACCGGTGCGTCACGCGGGCGCTGCAGCAGGTTGTGGTGCGCGGTGTCGCCGGACAGCTTCCGTTCGATGAACGGGTAGCCGATCAGCAGCGCGAACAGGATCGGCATCCAGACCGCGCCTGCGAAGAACACCGCCGGGACCGTGTAGTTGCCCAGGTAGAGCTCCCACGCGGGGAAGATCCGGAGCATGCCGTCGGCCCAGGCGAGATACCAGTCCGGCTGCGAGCCCGCCGACACCTGCCCCGGGTTGTACGGGCCCAGGTTCCAGATCGGGTTGATCTGGAAGATGCCCGCCATGATCGACAGGATGCCGGTGACGATGACGAAGAACGCACCGGCCTTCGCGGCGAACACCGGCATGATCCGCACGCCGACGACGTTGGTCTCCTTGCGCCGCACGCCAGGGAACTGGGTGTGCTTCTGGTACCAGACCAGCGCCAGGTGCACACCGACCAGCGCGAGCATGATGCCCGGCAGCAGCAGGATGTGCAGCGTGTACATGCGCGGCACGATCTCGTCGCCGGGGAACTCCCCGCCGAACAGCGCCCAGTGCAGCCAGGTGCCCATGATCGGCACCGAGAGCACGATGCCCGACAGGGTGGCGCGGATACCGGTGCCCGACAGCAGGTCGTCCGGCAGCGAGTAGCCGAAGAAGCCCTCGAACATGCCCAGGATCAGCAGCAGCGCGCCGATGACCCAGTTGGCCTCGCGCGGCCTGCGGAACGCTCCGGTGAAGAAGATCCGGAACATGTGCACCATCATCGCCGCGACGAACACCAGCGCGGCCCAGTGGTGCAGCTGGCGGACGAACAGACCGCCGCGGACCTCGAACGAGATCTCCAGGGTCGTCTGGAACGCGCGGGACATCTCGACGCCCTGCAGGTTCTTGAACGGCCCGTTGTAGACGACCTCGGACATCGACGGATCGAAGAACAGGGTCAGGTAGACACCCGTGATGATCACGACGATGAAGCTGTAGAGCGCGATCTCACCGAGCAGGAACGACCAGTGGGTCGGGAAGACCTTGTTCATCTGGTGCCGCAGGCCCTTGGCCAGGCGGTACCGCTGGTCCATGTTGTTCGCGGCCTCGGCGGCGTGCCGCTCCAGCATGCTGGAGCCCCGTGTCGGCGTGGTGAGTGAACTCATGACTTGCGCTCCCAATAGGCGGGGCCGACCGGCTCGATGAAGTCTCCCCGCGCCACGAAGTACCCCTCATCGTTGACCGTGATGGGCAACTGCGCAAGCGCGCGGGTCGCCGGGCCGAAGATGGGCTTGGCGTAGTGCAGGGCGTCGAACTGCGACTGGTGGCACGGGCACAGGATCCGGTTGGTCCGCTGCTCGTACAGCGAAGTCGGGCAGCCGACGTGGCTGCAGATCTTCGTGTAGGCGTAGTAGTCGCCGAAGTTGAAGTCCTCCTGCCCCTCACGCTTGACGACCCGCTGGGCGTCCTCGGGACGCAGGCGGATCAGCATGACCGGGGCGTCCGCGCGCATGAAGACCGCGGCCAGCTTCTCGTGGTCGCCGCGCTCGCTCTCCCGGAACGGGTAGACCGTCTCCATCGCGCCCGCGTCCAGGTCCTCCGGGCGCAGCAGGACGACCTCGCCGGTCTTGCCGGTGTAGCGGCGCAGGTAGACGACCTCGCCCGGGTACTCCGGCTTCCACGGGGTGTGGGCCAGGTTGTCCTTGGACTCGGGGTCCTTCCACGGGTTCTTGATGAACGACGCCACCGGCAGCGCGACCAGACCGAGGCCCATCACGCCGGCGCCGAGGCCCGCGGTGCGCTTGACCAGCGAGCGGCGGCCGATGGTGCTGCGGTTACCGGCGTCGGCAAGCTGCGCGACGATCGTCTTGCGGTCGATCTCGGCCGAGCCCTTGCCGTCGCCGTCGTGGCGCTCCTGCACCGCGAGCTCGTTCGGGATGAACCGCTTCGTGTAGAGCAGCACGCCGATGCCCAGCGCGAGGATCGACAGGCCGAGCGTGAAGCCCAGGACGGGCGTGTAGAGCGCGTACCGCTCGTACTCGCCGGTGTCCGGGGCCTTGTACTCCCACCACTCCGGCCAGCAGATGGTCACCAGGAAGCCGAGACCGGCCAGCGCCGCGATGGTGAACCACAGCGCCACGACCCGCTCCGCGCGCTTCTCCGCTCGGGTGCCCTTGACCGGCCACGGGTCCGGGTAGTCGACCAGCTCGACGCCGTCGAGCTTGGTGCCCAGCTTGACCAGCTGGTCGCGGTCCATCTCGGCCAGTTCGGCCTCGGAAGGCTGGGGAACCCCCGGCTCGCGCCCGGCGCCCGGGTGCTCTTCCATGCTAGTCATGCCCTCGATCCAATCCACAAAGTCACGCCGACGATGGCGCCGATGCCGACGATCCACGCGACGAGCGCCTCCGAGGCCGGCCCAAGGCCGCCCAGGCCGTTGCCACCGGGGTTGTTGTTCCCGTCGGACACGGACTTGACGTAGGCGACGATGTCCCGCTTCTCCTCGGGGGTGAGCTGCCGGTCGGAGAACTTCGGCATGTTCTGCGGACCGCTCAGCATCGCCGTGTAGATCTGCTCTTCGCTGGCCGGGCCGAGCTCCGGCGCGAACTTGCCCGCGGACAGGGCGCCGCCCTGGCCGGTGAAGTTGTGGCACGACGCGCAGTTGAGGCGGAACAGCTCGCCACCGCGCGCCGGGTTGTCACCGCGCAGCGCCTCGCCGGACTCGGCGGGCCGCTCCGGGCCGCCGCCGTTGGCCTGGATGTAGGCGCCGACCGCGTCGATCTCCTCGGGGGTCAGCTTGGCCGGCTTGCGCTCGGCCTGCGCCTCCTGGCGGACCGCGGGCATGCGGCCGGACGAGGTCTGGAAGTACACCGCCGCGTCACCGACGCCGATCAGGCTCGGGCCGCGGTCCTCGACGCCCTGCAGGTTCGCGCCGTGGCAGCTGATGCAGCTGTTGTTGTAGACCTGCTGGCCGAGGCGCAGCTGCGCCGGGTCGTCCTGCGCCTGCGCGGTCTGCGGCTGCGGCACCAGGAGGGCGTAGCCCAGGCCGGCGCCGACCAGCGCCACACCGAGCGCGAGCGCGCCGGCGATGCGGCGGCGCAGCTTGGTGCGGGCGCCGAAGCGGCGCCTGGAGGTGTTCTTGCTGGTGGTCATTCTTCGGCAACCCTTGCTGTCAGTTCAGGCCGGTCCATGGGGTGGCTGGCGCGGTCACGGGATGATGTAGATGACCGCGAACAGGCCGATCCACACGATGTCGACGAAGTGCCAGTAGTAGGACACGACGATCGCCGAGGTCGCCTGCGCGGGGGTGAACTTGCTCAGCTTGGTGCGGATGAGCAAGAAGACGAAGGCGACGAGACCACCGATCACGTGCAGACCGTGGAAACCGGTCGCCAGGAAGAACACCGTGCCGAAGGCACCGGACGGGATGGTCACGCCCTCCTCGACAAGCGTGACGTACTCACCAGCCTGACCGGCGACGAAGATCGCGCCCATGATCAGGGTGATGACGTACCAGCGGCGCAGCCCGTAGACGTCACCGCGCTCGGCGGCGAACACGCCGAGCTGGCAGGTGAACGACGACGCCACCAGGATGATGGTGAAGGGCAGCGCGTACGGGATGTCGAGGTGGATGGGCTCGTCGGTCGCCGGGTTGATCGGCGGCCAGACCCCCGTGTCGTTCTGCGCCTTGACCGTGAAGAACATCGCGAACAGCCCGGCGAAGAACATGAGCTCGCTGGAGAGCCACACGATCGTGCCGACGCTGACCATGTTCGGCCGGTTCAGCGAGTGCACCCGCTGGCTGATGGTGGGAGCTGCCGTTGTCACGGGTCGCATTATGTCTCCCTGCGAAGCGACCTGCTTGGTCGGGTCCGGCACGCCGCGCCGGGGGTGTTGGTCACAGTGACGAACGCGGAGGGTGAGGATCAGGGCGTGGGAATCATCGATCGGGTTCGTGACCTGCTGCGAAAGCGTGGCGGACCGGACCTCACCGTGGACACCGAGGGTGTCGTGGTCGTGGCCGAGGCCTTCGACGTCGCCGAAGCCGACTCGGCGGTGCTGGGCAGATCACACCGCTGGCGGCCGGACGAGCCGGCGATTCTGCGCCACCACCTGGTGCTGCCACCGGATCGGGTCACCGAGGCCGCGTCGGTGCTCGCCCAGGACGGGTGGGAGCTGCGCCCCGTGCCCGGCGGCGAAGGACCCGTCCGGGTGCACGCGCTGCGCGTGCAGAAGCTCGACGCGCTGCACTGCGCGCAGGAACGGGCCCGGATGGCCGGGCTGGCGCAGCGGCTGGACGGCGACTGGCTCGGCTGGGACGCGCTACAGCCGATGGGCCTGGGTGGAACCGGCCGGGACGGCTAGCATCGACACGACCAGTACAGCGACGGAGCCGGAGGGTCGACTTGTCCGAACAGTCCACGCGGATCCTGGTGTTCAGCCACCGTCCCGAAGTGCGGGAGTCGATCATCACGGCGGTCGGCCGCAGGCCCGCCACCGACCTGGGCCAGGTCGACTACGTCGAGGCCGCCGGAGTGGCCGACGTGCTGGCCGAGATGGACGAGGGCGCGGTCGATCTGGCGATCCTGGACGGCGAGGCCCAGCCGACCGGCGGCATCGGGCTGTGCAGGCAGGTGAAGAACGAGATCGACGACTGCCCGCCCATCGTGATCGCCGTGCGGCGCAAGGACGACCGCTGGCTGGCGACCTGGTCGCAGGCCGACGCCGTCCTGGTCCATCCGCTCGACCCGCTGACCGCGGCGGAGACGGTCGCGGACGTGCTGCGGGCCCGCCGGGTCCCGGTCGTCCGGGGCTGAGGCGCCGCGACCGAATGAGGCCGGTTCGCCGGCCGTGAAAGGTGACCATGGGCACGCAGACTTGGCCCACGCTGCTCAACCAGCTGATCGCCGGCGCCGACCTCTCCGCGGAGGACACCGCGTGGGCGATGGACCAGGTGATGTCCGGGGAGGCCACGCCGGCCCAGGTCGGCGGTTTCCTGGTCGCGCTGCGCGCCAAGGGCGAGACGCCGGCCGAGATCACCGGCCTCGCGGACGCGATGCTGTCGCACGCGCGCCGGGTGCGGATCGCGCGGGACGCGGTGGACATCGTCGGCACCGGCGGTGACCGGTCCGGGTCGGTGAACATCTCGACGATGGCCTCGCTGGTCACCGCGGCCGCCGGGGTGCCGGTGGTGAAGCACGGCAACCGGGCGGCGTCGTCGAAGGCCGGGACCGCGGACGTGCTGGAGGCCCTCGGGGTGGCGATCGACCTGCCGCCGGAGGGGGTCCAGCGGTGCGTCGACGAGCTGGGCATCGGGTTCTGCTTCGCGCCGGTGTTCCACCCCGGGTTCCGGCACGCGGGCGCGCCGCGCCGCGAGCTGGGCGTGCCGACCGCGTTCAACCTGCTGGGGCCGCTGACCAACCCGGCGCAGCCGACGGCCGGGCTGATCGGGTGCGCGTTCCCGGACAAGACCGAGGTGCTGGCACGGGTGTTCGCCGGCCGCGGCACGTCGGCGCTGGTGGTCCGCGGTGACGACGGCCTCGACGAGCTGACCACGACGACGACCAGCTCGGTCTGGGTCGTGTCCGGCGGATCGGTGCGGGCCGAGTCGCTGGACCCGGCCGAGCTGGGCATCGCGCGCGCCACCGCGGAGGACCTACGGGGCGGCGACCCGGCGGCCAACGCCGAGGTGGTGCGTGAACTGGTGGCGGGCAAGCCGGGGCCGGTGCGGGACGCGGTGCTGCTGAACGCGGCCGGGGCGCTGGCCGCGCACGCCGGGTTCAGCTCGTCGCTGACGGACGATCTCGCCGCGGGGTTGTCGCGGGCCGCGGAGGCCGTGGATTCCGGCGCTGCGGCGGATCTGCTGGCCCGCTGGGCGGCTTTCCGGTGAGCTGAGGGGCTGAAAATCCCGCGCTCTACAACGAAAAGGGCCCGCCCGGTGGAAACCGAGCGGGCCCTTTTCGCGGATCAGGTCACTCGTGGTTGGGGCCGGTGTGGTACTCGAACACCAGGCCGCCGACCGTGAGCAGGATCAGGATGCCGCCGACGACCAGCATCCAGATGTGGAAGAACGCCAGTCCGAGACCGACGAACGCGGCCGAGGCGGCCAGTCCGATCGGCCAGTAGCTGCCCGGGCTGAAGAAGCCCATCTCGCCCGCGCCGTCGCTGATCTCGGCGTCGTCGCGGTCCTCCGGACGCGGTTCGATCCGACGGCCGACGAACCGCATGTAGCTGCCCGCCAGGAGGGACAGCCCGCCGGTCAGGATCAGGGCGACCAGGCCGACCGGCTCGACGCCGTAGCCACTGGCCAGGCCGGTCCACACGCCGTACACGATCGCGATGAAGAACGCGAAAGCGGTGACCAAGTCGAAAATCCGGGCTTCGACCTTCATGACGCTGTCCTCACTGTGTTCATGCTTCCAACACCCACGGGAACCAACCGGCTCAGCCGGACTGCGTCCGCAGCGTGCGGTCGGTGTTGAACGGCTTCGTCGTGGTCGCCTGCGGCGCGCACAGCTCGCCGCAGTTCAGCGCGGCCAGCGCCTCGGCGGTGGTGTTCGGCTGCCCGGTGGCCGGGTTGATCTGGGTGCGCAGCTGGATGTAGCGGTCGAACTGGTCGGCGGGCAGCGCCCGGACCTCGAAGTTCATGCCCGAGTGGTAGGTGCCGCACAGCTCGGCGCAGCGGCCGACGAACGCACCGGTCCGGTCGATCGTGTTCTGGAACGACGGGTCCTGGTTGTTCTTCTCCGGGTCCGGGAACACGTCCCGCTTGAAGTGGAACTCCGGCACCCAGAACGAGTGGATGACGTCGGCCGAGCGCAGGTTGTACTGGATGCGCTTGCCTGCGGGCAGGACCAGGATCGGGATCTCGCTCGAGCTGCCGACGGTCTTGATGACCTGGCCGTTGGCGTCCTTCGGGGCGCTCGGGTAGTCGAACTCCCAGTTCCACTGGAACGCGATCACGTCGACCGTGACGTCCGGGTCCGGCTCCTCGGCGAGCACCTTGCTCTCGGTGGTCGCGGTGAAGAAGAACAGCACGCAGACCATCACGAGCGGCAGCACGACGCAGAACAGCTCGAGCGGCACGTTGTACTGGAACTGCCGCGGCAGGTCGCCGGGGCCGTCGGTCTTCTTCTTCCGGTGGAACGCGACCGACCAGAAGATCAGGCCCCACACGATCACACCGACGACGAGCGCGGCGATGACGGACCAGGTCCAGAGGACGCGCATGTCCTCGGACTCCTTGGTCACGCCGACGGGCCACCCGAACCGCAGCACCTCGTCACCGGAGCACCCGGTCGCCAGGAGCGCGACGAGCCCGGCCAGCGCGGCGACCTTACCCACTTTCGCCGAACGTGATGCCGGAGTGCGCTCATCCCTGCCCACTGCGCAGCGCCCTTTCAACCCAGGCCTCCTTGACGATTTCTGGCTTACCAGCGGGAGCCTAGCCGAGCTACCGCGATCCGCAGCCCAAGGGGTGACCGTTCGTGGCGGGGGCTGCGGGCATACTGGGCGCTCGACATCCGGCCACGACCTCGAGGTGTGAATATCCGTGTGCGGCCTGCTTGGACTGGTGTGTGCCACTGAGAACGACGCGGTCAACGCGCGTGACGCGGTCGGCGAAGCCATGCGCTGCCAGCGTCATCGCGGTCCCGACGAGCGCGACACCTGGACCGACGGCGAGGTCGTCTACGGCTTCAACCGGCTCGCGTTCATCGACGTCGAGCACGCCCACCAGCCGCTGACCTGGGGCCCGCCCGAGTCGCCGAACCGGTACACGCTGAACTTCAACGGCGAGATCTACAACTACCGTGAGCTGCGCGAACAGCTCACGGAGGAGCACGGTGCGAAGTTCGCCACAGAGGGCGACGGCGAGGCGATCGTCGCGGCCTACCACCACTGGGGCCGCGCCGCGGTGTCCAAGCTGCGTGGGATGTTCGCGTTCCTGATCTGGGACGCCGAGGAGAAGGTGATCTTCGGCGCACGTGATCCGTTCGGCATCAAGCCGCTGTTCTACACGCACGGGCCGGGCGGTACGGCGTTCTCCAGCGAGAAGAAGTCGCTGCTGGAGCTCTCCGGCGTGCTGGGGATCACCAAGCAGCTGGACCGGACCGCGCTGCAGCACTACCTGACGCTGCAGTACGTGCCGGAGCCGGAGACGCTGCACACGCGCATCCGCCGCATCGAATCCGGCACCTCGTTCACCGTCTCCCCCGGCGGCGCGCCGAAGATCGAGCGCTACTTCTTCCCCGAGTTCGCCGCCAAGCCGGTCCGCGGCGAGGCCGAGGCGAAGATCCTGCACGAGCGGATCCGCGACGTGATGCGCGACTCGGTCGGCAAGCACATGATCGCCGACCCGGACATCACCGTCGGCACGTTCCTCTCCGGCGGCATCGACTCGACCGCGATCGCGGCGCTGGCCAAGGAGCACAACCCGAACCTGATCGCGTTCACCACCGGGTTCGAGCGCGAGGGCTACTCCGAGGTCGACGTGGCGGCCGAGTCCGCGGCGGCGATCGGCGTGAAGCACGTCATCCGGACCGTGTCGGCCGACGAGATGATGGAGGCGCTGCCGCTCATCGTCTGGTACCTCGACGACCCGGTGGCCGACCCGGCGCTGGTGCCGCTGTGGTTCATCGCGCGGGAAGCGCGCAAGCACGTCAAGGCGGTGCTGTCCGGCGAGGGCTCGGACGAGCTGTTCGGCGGCTACACGATCTACAACGAGCCGCTGTCGCTGGCGCCGTTCGAGAAGGTGCCGGGCAGCCTGCGCAAGGTCATCGGCAAGGTGTCGGAGCGGATCCCGGAGGGCACGCGCGGCAAGGACCTGCTGCGCCGCGGCGCGCTGCCGCTGGAGGAGCGCTATTACGGCAACGCCCGCATCTTCCGCGACGACCAGCTGCGCGGGGTGCTGAAGACGTTCCAGGAGGGCGTCGGCCACAAGGACGTCACCGCCGAGCACTACCGCACGTCGGCGAACTGGGACCCGGTCGCGCGGATGCAGCACGTGGACCTGTTCACCTGGCTGCGCGGCGACATCCTGGTCAAGGCCGACAAGATGACCATGGCGAACTCGCTGGAGCTGCGGGTGCCGTTCCTCGACGCGGAGGTGTTCAAGGTCGCGGCCGGCATCCCGCTGGACCAGAAGATCACCAAGGAGACGACGAAGTACGCGCTGCGCCGCGCGCTGGAGGGCATCGTCCCCGCGCACGTGCTGAACCGGCGCAAGCTGGGCTTCCCGGTGCCGATCCGGCTGTGGCTGCGGGACGAGATGTACGACTGGGCGCGCGGCATCATCGCCGACTCGCAGACCGGCGAGCTGCTGGACAAGCAGGCCGTGCAGCGCCTGCTGGACGAGCACAAGGCGGGCACGCTGGACCACAGCAGGCGCATCTGGGCGCTGCTGGTGTTCATGATCTGGCACGGCATCTTCATCGAGCACCGGATCAAGCCGGAGATCCCGGAGCCGGTCTACCCCGTGCGCATCTGAGACGAGTGTTGAACGGGCCGCAGCCGCCGGGCTGCGGCCCGTTTTTGTTTGGTGGTCGGGTAAGCAGCACGGGGCTTCGTTGTGCTGCGGCGGCGGCCGGTGACGGGTACGTTGCGCTGGCGGGCAGTGCCGCCGGGCGTGGGGCCGCGGCCAGTCAGGTGGGCAGCGCGGGGCCTGATGGTCCCGCACCGCCGACCGCCAGGGGCGGCGGACAGGTCGTGCTGCCAATGGCGCGCTTGGGGCCGTGACCAGTCGGGGCGGGGCCAGATCGTCCTGCCTCGCCGGCCGCCGGGTGTCCGCGGTCGGCGGTGGGTGGTCGTTCAGACCCGACCAGTTCCCGCGGCTGCGGTCAGGCGGGCAGCGCGGGGGCGATCTCCGCCGCGGCGTCGGGGCCGAACGCGGCGCCGATGCGGGTCAGCGCGGACTCCCGGTCGAGCGTCCACTCCTGCGTGCCGACGGTCTCCAGCACCAGCACGGCGATCATCGACCCCAGCTGGGCGGACCGCTCCAGGCTCAGGTCCGCGTTCAGGCCGGCCAGGAAACCCGCCCGGAAGCCGTCGCCGACGCCGGTCGGGTCGGCCTTCGCCAGCTCGGGCACCGCGCCGACCTCCAGGGCCAGCCCGTCCTTGCCCACGATCTCCACACCCTTCTCGCCGAGGGTGGTGATGCGGATGCCGACGTGGTCCAGCACGTCGGCCTCGGACCAGGCCGTCTTCTGGAGCAGCAGCTCCCACTCGTAGTCGTTGGTGAACAGGTACTTCGCCCCGTCGACGAACCGCCGCGCCTGCTCGCCGTTCATGCGGGCCAGCTGCTGCGACGGGTCCACCGCGAAGTCGATCCCGCGCTGGCGGCACTCGTCCGCGTGCCGGAGCATGCCGTCCGGGTCGTCCGGGCCGATCAGCATCAGCCCGATCCCGCCGACGCGGTCCGCGATCGGGCCCAGCTCGATGTTGCGGGCCTCGGCCATCGCGCCGGCGTAGAAGGTGGCGATCTGGTTGAGGTCGTCGTCCGTGGTGCACACGAACCGCGCGGTGTGGGCCAGCTCCGAGATCAGCACGCCGGACGCGTCCACGCCGTGGCGCTCCAGCCAGGACCGGTAGTCGGCGAAGTCCGCGCCCGCCGCGCCGACCAGCACCGGCTTCGCGCCGAGCACCCCGAGGCCGAACGCGATGTTGGCGCCGATCCCGCCGCGGCGGACCACCAGGTCGTCGGCCAGGAAGCTCAGCGAGACGCGGTGCAGCTGGTCGGCGACCAGCTGCTCGGCGAACCGGCCGGGGAAGTGCATGAGATGGTCGGTTGCGATGCTGCCGGAAACGGCGATGCGGGCGTTGATGGCCACCGGTGCTCTGCTCCCTCTGGCTGGCTCGAACTGAAGTTACCGACGGGAAATACCCCGTCGGAGCTAAATCTGACCCGCTGACCGACACTACTAGCTGGTAGACCTGTCCGGCGCGCGCCGGTCGCCCTAGCGTCGCCTGCGTGAGCACCGTGACGGAACCGGAGACCATCGCCGAGCTGATCGACGACTGCGCCGACATCCCCGCCGAACTGCGCGCGGCACACGCCTCAGCGCCCCGGCCGCCTGCGCCGCGGGGCTGGGCGGTCGACGACGCCTGCCACGCACAGGTAGTCGGGCTGGAGGACTATTAGTTACGCGGACACGCGAAAAGGGCGCCGGTCGAAGCTCGACCGGCGCCCTTCACGTGTACTGGCTCAGTGGAACGAGTCGCCGCAGGCGCAGGAGCCCGTGGCGTTCGGGTTCTCGATGGTGAAGCCCTGCTTCTCGATCGAGTCGACGAAGTCGATCACCGCACCCTCGACGTACGGCGCGCTCATGCGGTCGACCGCCACGCGCAGGCCGTCGAAGTCGCGGAACAGGTCGCCGTCGAGCGTGCGCTCGTCGAAGAACAGCTGGTAGCGCAGTCCCGCGCAACCACCGGGCTGGACCGCGATGCGCAGGTGCATGTCGTCGCGGCCTTCCTGCTCGAGCAGGGCCTTCGCCTTGCTCGCCGCGGCGTCGCTCAACGTGACGCCGTGGGTGGCCTCGGCCTCGGCCTGCGTGCTGGTCTGCTCAGCGGCAGTCATAGCTCTCCCTCGGGGTCTTGCCGTGCACCGGGTGGGGGGTGCTCCTCCCTACTGGAACACCGGTGCCACCCGATCTGTTCCCGGGCTGGTTCCCGCCTTGGCGCTGATCCCATGGTTACACATCGGCGAGGGGGTTGAACACGCACGCCGCTGTCTGGAATAAGCTGGTTGGGTGAGGTTTCTCCGTCGTAACAGCACGACCACCGCAGACAGCCCCGAGATCGAGGCGGCCGAGGTGGCCGAAAGCGTCGAATCTCACACCCGTGGCTACACCCCGGGCAAGGGCAGGCCGACGCCGAAGCGCAAGGAGGCCGAGGGCAAGCGCCGCGGCCCCGTCGCGCCCCCGCCGAGGACCATGCGGGAGGCGATGAAGCGCAACCGCGAGCTGCGCAAGTCGAACCCGGTGGACAAGGAAGAGCGCCGCAGGCTCGCCAAGGAGCGCCAGGAGCGGATGGCCGCGGGCGACGACCGCTACCTGCTGCCGCGCGACAAGGGCCCGGTCAAGGCGTACGTGCGCGACCTGGTCGACTCGCGCCGCCACTTCCTCGGCGCGTTCATGCCGCTGGCGATCCTCGTGTTCGTCGTGCTGCTGGTGCCGTACCCGGTGATCCAGCAGTACGTGACGCTGCTGTGCATGGCCGCGCTGCTGGTCATGGCCGTCGAGGGTTACTTCAACGGCCGCCGCATCGCGCGGCTGGCCAGGGCGAAGTTCCCGAAGGAGAACATCAGCGGCCGGTCGCTGGGCTGGTACGCGTTCGTCCGGGCGAGCCAGATCCGCAAGCTCCGGATGCCCAAGCCGCGCGTGAAGGTCGGCGACACGGTCTCCTGACCGGCTGGAGCGCACTCCAGGTCGTTAGCAAGGCGAACCATTTCCGGTAGGCTGCCGGACATGGAGTTTCGCCGTCTCGGCCGCAGTGGCCTGTCCGTCAGTGAGATCGCCTACGGGAACTGGCTCACCCATGGTTCCCAGATCGACGAGGACCAGGCCCAGGCCTGCATCAAGGCCGCGCTCGACGCGGGCATCACGACCTTCGACACCGCCGACGTCTACGCCAACACCCTGGCGGAGTCGGTGCTCGGCCGCGGTCTGGCCGGTCAGCGCCGGGAGAGCCTGGAGATCTGCACGAAGGTGTTCTGGCCGACCGGCCCCGGCGGCCCGAACGATCGCGGCCTGGGCCGCAAGCACATCATCGAGTCCTGCCACGCGTCGCTGAAGCGGCTGCAGACCGATCACATCGACCTCTACCAGGCACACCGGTTCGACCCGACCGTGCCGCTGGAGGAGACCATGTCGGCCTTCGCCGACCTGGTCCGCCAGGGCAAGGTGCTCTACATCGGGGTGTCGGAGTGGAACGCCGAGGAGATCACCCGCGGCGCCGCGCTGGCCCGCGAGCTGCGGATCCCCTTCGTGTCGAACCAGCCGCAGTACAACATGCTCTGGCGCGTCATCGAGGCGCAGGTCGTGCCCGCCAGCGAGCGCGAGGGGCTGAGCCAGATCGTCTGGTCGCCGATCGCGCAGGGGGTGCTGACCGGCAAGTACAAGCCGGGTCAGCCGCCGCCCGCCGGGTCGCGCGCCACGGACGAGCGGGGCTCGCAGTTCGTGCAGCGGTTCCTGCGGGACGAGGTGCTCGAGCGCGTGGCCCGGCTGGAGCCGCTGGCCGCGCAGGCCGGGCTGACGCTGGCGCAGCTAGCGGTGGCGTGGGTGCTGCAGAACCCGAACGTCGCCTCGGCGATCGTCGGCGCGTCGCGGCCGGAGCAGGTGCACGAGAACGTGAAGGCGGCGGGCGTGAAGCTCGACGCCGACCTGCTGACCGAGATCGACTCGGTGCTGCTGGGCGTGGTCGAGGACGATCCGCGCCTGACCGCCCGCGCCGGCTGACGATAGGTTTGGCGCCGTGACTGACGTGTCGTTCGCCGATGTCCCCCAGCCCGACGAAGCCGCCCGCGCCGAGGCGGTGCGGCGGCACGCGGAGCTGCTCAAACCGGTGTCCGCGCTGGGTGAGCTGGAGGCGCTCGGCGCGTGGGTCGCGGCCTGCCAGGGCTCGGCGCCGCCGCGGCGGTTCCAGCGGCCCCGGGTGATCGTGTTCGCCGGGGACCACGGGATCGCCGCGAAGGGCGTCTCCGCCTACCGGCCGGAGGTCACCGGGCAACTGGTGGACAGCCTGCTCAAGGGCGCCGGGCCGGTCGCGATCGCCGCCGCGGTGGGCGACGCCGGGCTGCGCGTGGTGGACATCGCGGTGGACGGGGAGACGCCGGTCGCCGAGTACAAGGTCCGGGCGGGCTCCGGGTCGATCGACGTCGAGGACGCCCTCACCGACGACGAGGTGCGGGCTGCCCTGCGGGCCGGCATGGCGATCGCGGACGCCGAGGTGGACGAGGGCGCCGATCTGCTGGTCGCGGGCAGCGTCGGGGTCGGGGCGACCACGCCGGCCGCGGTGCTGGTCGCCGCGCTGACCGGCGCCGAGCCGGTGGCCGTGGTCGGCCGTGGTTCGGGCATCGACGACAACGCGTGGATGCGCAAGACCGTCGCGATCCGGGACGCGCTGCGGCGGGCCCGGGCGGTGCTGCCCGACCCGGTGGCGCTGCTGCGGACCGCGGGTGGCGCGGACCTGGCCGCGTTGACCGGGTTCCTGGCGCAGGCCGCGGTCCGCCGCACGCCGGTGCTGCTGGACGGGCTCGCGGTCGGCGCGGCGGCGCTGGTGGCGGAGGAACTGGCGCCCGGCGCGCGCTCCTGGTGGCAGGCCGCGCACCGCGACGCCGAGCCGGCGCACCAGATGGTGCTGGAGCACCTCGACCTCAAGCCGCTCGTCGACCTGGGCATCCGCCTCGGCGACGGCACCGGCGCCGCGACGGCCCTCCCGCTGCTGATCACGGCCGCCCGGCTGCTCACGGACCTGCCGACGCACGCGGAAGCCGGGGTCACGCCGCCGAACGCTTGATCCTGACGCGACGTCAGGTCCTAGCGTCGTCCACACCGGCGCAAAAGCGCTGGTGGAAGTGGGTGAACGGCATGTTCTACAAGGTCGGCGAGCTGGCACGGGCGACCGGTCTGACGGTGCGCACGCTGCACCACTACGACCACGTGGGTCTCGTGCGCCCGTCCGGGCGGACGCAGTCCGGGCACCGGCTCTACGACGAGTCCGACGTCCGGCGGTTGTACGAGGTGCTGGCCCTGCGGCAGCTGGGCCTGCCGCTCGAGGACATCGGCGCGGCCCTGGAGGGCACGTCCGACCTGGGCGAGCTGCTCACGCGGCACCGGGACCACGTCGACCGGCAGCTGGTGGCGATGCGCACGCTCCGGGCGCACCTCACCACGATGCTGGCGGCCGTCGACGAACCGGCCGGCGTCACCGGCTTCCTGGCTCTGATCCGGGAGGTGACCACCGTGGACGAGACGGTGAAGCAGTACTTCAGCGAAACCCAGCTGGCGGAGCTGGCCGAGCGCCGATCGCGGCTCGGCGAGCAGGAGGACGTCCAGCGGAGGTGGCAGGACCTGATCCCCCGCGTGCAGCGGGCCGTCGAGACCGGGGTCGACCCGGCGTCGGCGGAGGGGCGCGCGCTCGCGGCCGAGTGGATGGGCCTGCTGGAGGCCTTCCACGGTGGCGACACCGGGCTGCGGGACTCGCTCTACCGCATGCAGGCGGACAACAGCGCGCGGATCCAGCGTGAGCACGGCGGGCCGTCGCCGGAGCAGCTGGAGTTCATCCGGCGCGCCAGCGCCTCCTGACGACGAAGGGCCACCCCGCCGGAACGGGGTGGCCCTTCATGTCGAAGTGATCAGGACAGCTTGTGCATCCAGCCGTGCGGGTCGGGGCGCGTGCCCTCCTGGATGCCGGTCAGTTCGGCGCGCAGCTTCATCGTCACCTCGCCGGGCTCGCCGCCCGCGATGGTGAACTCGCCGCCCGCGTGCTTGACCCGGCCGACCGGAGTGATGACCGCCGCGGTGCCGCACGCGAACACCTCGGTCAGCTCACCGGACGCGGCCGCCTTCTCCCACTCGTCGGTGGAGATCCGGCGCTCCTCGATGCCCATGCCGTGGTCGGCGGCCAGCTTGATCAGCGAGTCGCGGGTGACGCCGGGCAGCAGCGAACCGGACAGCTCCGGCGTGACGATCCGGGCGTCCGAACCCGAGCCGTACACGAAGAACAGGTTCATGCCGCCCATTTCCTCGACGTAGCGGCGCTCCACCGCGTCGAGCCACACCACCTGGTCGCAGCCCTGCTCCACGGCCTGCGACTGCGCCACGAAGGACGCCGCGTAGTTGCCGGCGAACTTCGCCGCGCCGGTGCCGCCCGGGGCCGCCCGCACGTACTCGGTGGACAGCCACACGCTCACCGGCTTCACGCCGCCGGTGAAGTACGAACCGGCGGGCGAGGCGATCACCAGGTACAGGTACTCGCTGGCCGGCGCGTTCACGCCCAGCCCCACCGAGGTGGAGATCATGAACGGCCGCAGGTACAGCGTGTCGCCCGGGTTGCTGGGCACCCAGCGCTCGTCGGCCGCGATCAGCTCCTGCAGCGAACCCAGGAACAGCTCGTCGGGCAGCTCCGGCATCGCGATGCGGGCCGCCGACCGGCGGAACCGGGCCGCGTTGGCGTCCGGGCGGAAGGCCGCGACCGACCCGTCCGGCTGGCGGTAGGCCTTGAGGCCCTCGAAGATCGCCTGCGCGTAGTGCAGCACGGAGGTGGCGGGGTCGAGCGTGACCGGCTCGTAGGGGCCGACGTTCGCGTCGTACCAGCCGCGGTCCTTGCTGTACTTGATCGTGACCATGTGGTCGGTGAAGAACGTCCCGAAGCCCGGCTTCGCCAGTACCTCGGCTACACGCTCCGCCGAAGCGGGAGACGGGTGCGGGGTACGGGTGAAGGGCAACGTGGTCGTCATTCGACCAGGATAACTGTTAGTTGGACTTCCGAGAATCGCCTACTCCCCTACCATGGCGGGCGTGACCGCCAACGTGCCGCAGCCCGCCACGCCGAACTCCGTCTCCGCCGGACCGGCGTCCGACGTCAAGACCTTCGTGACCGCCATCCTGCTCACCTTCGCGGTGGGCGAGCTGACGCTCCTCGGCTACGCCCTGCTCGGCGTGTTCGGCGGGATCATCGGCCTGGTCGGCGGCATCTTCGGCGTCGTGTGGTGGCGCAGCGTCCACGACAAGCAGGTGTTCCCGCGCGACCTGCCGGTGAAGTCGGTGATCATCCTCGCGGTCGCGACCGCGCTGATCACGCTGCTGGCGTTCCTGCTCGTCGCGTGACGGCGGCGCCTGCCGCGACGGCGGCCACCGTCCCCAGTAGATAGACCGGCGGCAGCCAGGCCAGCAGCGTCACGGCCAGTACCGCCGCGATCACGGCGCGCGCGGTGATCCCGGTGATCATCGACAGCACCGCGGTCACCAGCACCTCGGCCAGCGCGGCCGCCGCGGCCAGCAGCAGCGCCTGGTCCGGGTCAAGCAGCACGGCCGCGACCGCGGCGATCAGTCCACAAGCGACGGACGCGCGCGGCCACGCCAGCTCCTCGCGGGCGCCGCCGATCGCGAGCAGCGCGGCGGGCACAGTGGACAGCACGACGACCCCGGCCAGCAACGGGTCCAGGACCTGCCCGTCCAGGGCGGCCAGCGCGTCCCGCACGGGCACCCCGGACAACGCCAAGCGCACCGGGCCGAGCTGGTAGAGCGCGCCCGCGCCGATGGCCAGCACCACCATGACCGAACCCGCGAGCCAGGACGGGTTGTGCCGCGGCAGCAACGGGAACAGCACCGCGCCCGCCGCGAACAGCCCGCCGATCGTGAAGTGCGGCGCGGTCACCGGTTGCGCGGGCTCGATCGCGAAACTCAGCGCCACGAAACCGGCCCCGGCGACCAGCAGGATGCCCAGCAGCCACGCCCGCGCGTACCTCGCCAGCCGCAGCCCGGCCGCGTCGGCGGCGGTGACCACCAGTGCGACGACCGCGGCCGCCAGCGGCTGTCCGGGGAACAGGTAGGCGGCGAACACCGACGCGAACAGCGGCACCAGCGCGAGGCGGGACACCAGGCGCGTGGCGGCCACCAGCCGGGCGGGGTTCTGCTCCAGCGCGGGAGGCTCGGGCACGCAGAACGCCAGCAGCGCCGCGACCACGGCGCCACCGAGCAGCCACCAGCCGCCCGCCTGCGCGCCGACGGCCAGCGCGATCAGCAGTCCCGCCGCCAGCCGCACGCCCACCACCTGCCTCTCCTGCCGGGCTCCGTCCTCATTAGCATGGCTCACTACCTGGCCGGGTACCCCACCCGGCACGACCGTCGATGGATGCGCGAGGAGCCACAAGTGACCGTGCCGAAGTTTGCCCTGATCGAGAACACCGGCGCCGCGCTCGGCAAGAGCCGGGCCGAGGTCGTCGTGATCGGGACGCTCCAGGGCGACAAGGCCGTGACGCTGGCGCCGGGTGCGGAGGCCGTCGACGAGGCCTTCGACGGCTCGCTGGCCGAGCTGCTGGCCACCGTGGGCGCCTCCGGCAAGGCCGAAGAGGTCGTGAAGCTGCCCACGCTGGGCAAGCTGCCCGCCGCCGTCGTGCTGGCGGTCGGCCTCGGCCGCGCCGACGGGGACGGCACCGTGACAGCCGAGCAGGTGCGCCGCGCCGCGGGCGCCGCCGGGCGCGCGCTGGCCGGGACCGCGCGGGCGGTGTCCACGCTGTCCGCTGTGGACCTGCAGGCCGCGGTGGAGGGCACCGCGCTGGGCGCCTACAAGTTCACCGAGTACAAGTCCGAGCCCGGTGACGCGCCGGTCGCCGCGGTCGACTTCGCCACGCCGGCCGAGGGCACCAAGCGCGCGCACACCGCGACGCTGAAGGCCGCGACCGCGATCGCCGAGGCCGTGATCATCGCCCGCGACCTGATCAACACCCCGCCCAACGACCTGTTCCCGGCCTCCTTCGCCGAGCGCGCCCGCAAGCTCGCCGAGGCCAACGACCTCGACTTCGAGGTGCTCGACGACAAGCAGCTCAAGCGCAAGGGCTTCGGCGGCATCCTCGGCGTCGGCGGCGGCTCGTCCCGCCCGCCGCGGCTGGTGCGCGTGTCGTACAAGGGCCCGAAGGCGGCGAAGAAGGTCGCGCTGGTCGGCAAGGGCATCACGTTCGACTCGGGCGGCATCTCGATCAAGCCCGCCGCGAACATGGACGACATGACCTCGGACATGTCCGGGGCCGCCGCAGTGCTCGCCTCGGTCGTGCTGGCGGCCAAGCTCAAGTACCCGCTCGAGGTCACCGCCAACATCCCGCTCGCGGAAAACCTGCCGTCGGGCACCTCTTACCGGCCGGGTGACGTGCTGAGCATGTACGGCGGCAAGACCGTCGAGGTGCTCAACACCGACGCCGAGGGCCGCCTGGTGCTGGCCGACGCGATCGTGCGCGCCGCCGAGGACGACCCGGACTACCTGATCGAGACCTCGACCCTGACCGGCGCGCAGATGGTGGCGCTGGGCAACCGAACCGCCGGGATCATGGGGTCGGACGAGTTCCGCGACCGGGTGGCGGCGATCGCGCAGGCGACCGGCGAGGGCGGCTGGCCGATGCCGCTGCCCGAGGAGCTGCGCGGCGACCTGGACTCGCGGCTGGCCGACCTGGCGAACGTGACCGGGCACCGCTGGGGCGGGATGCTCGCCGCGGGCATCTTCCTGCGCGAGTTCGTCGCCGAGGGCCTGCCGTGGGCGCACATCGACATCGCGGGCCCGTCGTTCAACACCGGGGCGCCGTGGGGCTACACCGGCAAGGGCGGCACGGGCGTCCCGGTGCGCACCATCGCCGCGGTGCTGGCCGACATCGCCGACCAGGGCTAGTTTCTGTTTCCTGAGCGGCGGAGCCGCTTGCGGTGGGCCGTCAGCCGGCACCGCCGCGGATTGGAACGGGCGGAGCCGCGCGCAGCGTGTCCGTTGAGGGTGGTGGCGGGCTGGCGGGAGGGGCCGTTACCCGCACCGCCACGCAGGCCATGCGCACTAGTCCGGCGTCACGGCGCGGCGGACGGTTTCGCGGAGGAGGGCCCGGCGGCGGTCGTGGACGTCGCCGGGCTCCTCGGCCGTCGCGGCGTAGACGTTGCTCACCGGGGACCACGCCATCGACAGGGCGATCACCAGCGCCATGATGTCGAACGGGTCCCCGGGCACCACCTTGCCCGCGGCCTGCGCCTCGGCGATCGCGCGCAGCTTGTGGTCGTCGAGGCGGTCAGCGTCCTCCACGAGGTGGCCGGCGGGCCGGCGCTCCAGCCGCGCCCAGGTGGCGAGCCGGATGAGGTCGGGCCGGCGGAGGTACTCGTCGTAGAGCCGCACCGCCCAGTCCGCCAGGTCGCTCGCGTCGATGGGCACGACGTTCACGATCCGTTCCAGTGAGGCGGAGAAGATCGCGTCGAACAGCCCTTCCTTGCTCCCGAAGTAGCCGTAGAGCTGCGCCTTGTTGGTGCGCGCCGCGGCCACGATGCGCTCAACGCGGGCACCGGCGATCCCGTGCTCGGCGAACTCGCGGGTCGCCTCCTCCATGATGCGCTGACGGGTCGCGGCGCCACGGGCGGTGGCGGGCAGATCGGGCATGGCACGGACGACGACGGGATGGCACGCGGTCGCGGGGACGCTACGACGGGCGCCTCTCCAGCGGCGGGAGCTGCGGCCCGACGACCTGGCGGTCCGGGTCGACCACTGCGGCGTCTGCCACTCCGACCTGCACGCGGTGCGAGCGGGCGGCACTCCGCTCGTGCCCGGCCACGAGTTCACCGGCGTGGTCACCGCGATCGGACCCGCGGTGTCCGCCTTCGCCGCCGGGGACGCGGTCGCCGTCGGCAACATCGTGGACTCCTGCGGGACCTGCGCCATGTGCCTCGCGGGGCAGGAGAACTTCTGCCACGACTTCCCCACCCTCACCTACGGCGGCACCGACCGCCACGACGGCTCCACGACGCTGGGCGGCTACTCGCGGGAGCACGTCGTCCGCGACCGGTTCGCCTACCCGCTCCCGGCAGGCATCGACCCCGCGGGCGCCGCACCACTGATGTGCGCCGGGATCACCGTGTGGGAACCGCTGCACAGCCTGGGCGCCGGGCCGGGCACCCGGGTCGCCGTGGCCGGGCTGGGCGGGCTGGGTCACCTCGCGGTCAAGTTCGCGGTGGCGGTCGGCGCCGAGACCACGGTGATCAGCCGGTCGGCGGACAAGGCGGGGGAGGCGCGCCGGCTCGGCGCCGCCGACCTGCTCGACTCGACGGACCCGGCCCGCATGGCGGACGCGCGGGGGCGGTTCGACATCCTGATCGACACCATCTCCGCGCCCCACGACCTTGGCCCCTACCTGCGGCTGCTGGCGCTGGACGGCACGCTCAGCCACCTCGGGCACCTGGGGCCGGTCACGGTGGAGACCCTCGACCTGCTCGTCGGGCGCAAGAAGCTCAGCTCGGCGGGCAGCGGTGGCAGGCCCGCGACCGCCGCCATGCTCGCCTTCTGCGCCGCGCGCGGGATCACCGCCGACGTGGAGGTGCTCCCGTCGGCCGCGGTGAACGACGCGCTCGAGCGCCTGGCGCGGGGCGACGTCCGCTACCGGTTCGTGCTCGATCTGTCCGACCTGGACTGATCCTCAGCCCTGCGCGCGCTTCTGCCGCTCTGTGTATTCGCGCATGCGCTTCGGGTAACCGACTTTCGCGACCTCGTACACTGGGATCGAATGCTTGCGCCCGAACTGCTGCGCGGCGTCCAGGCTGCCGATCCGCCGTCGTGTCCATTCGCCGTCGTGCGCGATCAGGACGACCGTGGTCTCGGTGACCGTCGTCCGCGGCTCGACGAACGCCTCGACGCCCCGCCGCGCGGCCGCCCAGCCCTCCAGATGACGCAGGTCAGCGTCACTGGCACGGCGCAGCGTGCCCGGTTTCCCGGCGCCGCGTCTGCGCTTCAGACCGTCGAACAGACCCACCTCGACCACCTCATCTCCGCCTGCCCTCCCCCGCCATTATCGCGGGGATCAGAAGTGCGCCGATTAACACACCCGGCTACCTCGCAGGGCCGGACTACGTAGTGACAAGATGATGAGGGTTTGGACGTAAAACGAGGAGTAAACGACGTGAGCGACGCTGGCGCCGACCTGGTGATCCTCGGTGGCGGATCCGGCGGCTACGCCGCGGCCTTCCGCGCCGCGGAGCTGGGCCAGTCCGTCATCCTGATCGAGAAGGACAAGCTGGGCGGGACGTGCCTGCATCGCGGCTGCATCCCGACCAAGGCCCTGCTCCACGCGGCCGAAGTCGCCGACACCGCCCGCGAGGGCGAGCAGTTCGGCGTGAAGACCACCCTGGAGGGCGTCGACATCGCCGGCGTCCACAAGTACAAGGACGGCGTCATCAGCCGCCTCTACAAGGGGCTGCAGGGCCTGGCCAAGGCCCACAAGGTGACCGTCGTCGAGGGCACCGGCACGTTCGTCGGCGGCACCACCGTCGAGGTCGACGGCACCCGGTACACGGGCAAGAACCTGGTCCTGGCCACCGGCTCGTACTCGAAGACCCTGCCGGGCCTGGAGCTGGGCGGCCGGATCATCGCCAGCGACGAGGCGCTGACCCTGGACTGGATCCCGGAGAAGGTCGTCGTGCTCGGCGGCGGCGTCATCGGCGTCGAGTTCGCCAGCGTGTGGGCCTCCTTCGGCGTGGACGTGACGATCGTCGAGGCGCTGCCGCGGCTGGTCCCGGCCGAGGACGAGTTCGCCAGCAAGCAGCTCGAGCGCGCCTTCCGCCGTCGCAAGATCAACTTCAAGACCGGCGTGAAGTTCACCGGCGCCAAGCAGGACGAGAACGGCGTGACCGTGTCCCTGGAGTCCGGCGAGACGCTGGAGGCCGACCTGCTGCTGGTCGCCGTCGGCCGCGGCCCCAACACCGCGGGCCACGGCTACGAGGAGGCCGGCGTCAAGATGGAGCGCGGCTTCGTCATCACCGACGAGCGCCTGCGCACCAACCTGCCGAACGTCTACGCCGTCGGCGACATCGTCCCCGGCCTGCAGCTCGCGCACCGCGGCTTCGCCCAGGGCATCTTCGTCGCCGAGGAGATCGCCGGCCTGGAGCCGAAGGCGATCGACGAGGCCGGCATCCCGCGCGTCACCTACAGCCACCCCGAGGTCGCCTCCGTCGGCCTGAGCGAGGCGGCTGCCAAGGAGCGCTACGGCTCGGACGTGCAGACCTTCACGTACGACCTGGCCGGCAACGGCAAGAGCCAGATCCTCAAGACTTCCGGCGCGATCAAGGTGATCAAGGCGCCGGACGGGCCGGTCGTCGGCCTGCACCTGGTCGGGGACCGGGTCGGCGAACTGATCGGCGAAGCCCAGCTGATCTACAACTGGGAGGCCTTCCCGGAGGACGTCGCTCCGCTGATCCACGCCCACCCGACCCAGACCGAGGCCCTCGGCGAAGCACACCTTGCCCTGGCCGGCAAGCCACTGCACGTGCACAGCTGACCGGACCGCAGCCGACAAAGATTCAAGGGAGTCAATTCACGATGGCCTTCTCCGTCACACTGCCGGAGCTCGGGGAGAGCGTTACCGAGGGCACCGTCACCCGCTGGCTCAAGCAGGAGGGTGACACGGTCGCGGTCGACGAGCCGTTGCTGGAGATCTCGACCGACAAGGTCGACACCGAGGTCCCGTCGCCGGTCGCAGGCACGCTGCAGAAGATCGTCGCCCAGGAGGACGAGACCGTCGAGGTCGGCGGCGAGCTCGCCGTGATCGACGACGGTTCCGGCGGCGGTTCCGCCCCCGCTCAGGAGCAGGCGCCCGCGCAGCAGGCCCAGCCCGAGCCGGAGCCCGAGCCCGAGCCGCAGCAGTCCGCGCCGCAGCAGTCCGCGCCGCAGCAGCAGTCGGCCCCGGAGGCCCAGCCCGCGCCGAGCGGGTCCGCTCAGGGCACGCCGGTCACGCTGCCCGAGCTGGGCGAGAGCGTCACCGAGGGCACCGTCACCCGCTGGCTGAAGTCGGTCGGCGACACGGTCGAGGTGGACGAGCCGCTGCTGGAGATCTCCACCGACAAGGTCGACACCGAGGTCCCCTCGCCGATCGCCGGCACGCTGCTGGAGATCAGCGTCGGTGAGGACGAGACCGTCGAGGTCGGCGGCACGCTCGCCATCATCGGCGACGCCAGCGCCGCGCCCGCCCCGCAGCAGGAGCAGCCGAAGGCGCCGGAGCCCAAGCCCGAGCCGAAGCCGGAGCCGAAGCCCGAGCCCACCCCGGCCGCGCAGGCCCCCGCGCCCCAGCAGGCGGCTCCGCAGCAGGCTCCCCAGAAGCCCGCGCCGCAGCAGCCCGCGCCGCAGCAGCCGGCCCCGCAGCCGCAGGCCGCCCCGGCCGCGAGCGACGGCAACGGCAGCGGCCCGTACGTCACCCCGCTGGTGCGCAAGCTCGCCACCGAGCACGGCATCGACCTGGCGTCGGTGACCGGCAGCGGTGTCGGCGGCCGCATCCGCAAGCAGGACGTGCTGGCGGCGGCCGAGGCGAAGCAGAAGCAGAGCGCTCCGGCCGCTCAGGCGCCCGCCGCGCAGGCCCCGGCCGCCGCGCCGAGCGCCCCCGCCGCCAAGGCCCCGGCGGCCCCGTCGCCGGAGCTGGCCGCGCTGCGCGGCACGGTGCAGAAGGCGAGCCGGATCCGCCAGGTCATCGCGCAGCGGACCCGCGAGTCGCTGCAGAACTCGGCGCAGCTGACCCAGGTGTTCGAGGTGGACGTCACCAAGATCGCCCGGCTGCGCCAGCAGGCGAAGGCCGCCTTCCAGGAGCGGGAGGGCGTGAAGCTCACCTTCCTGCCGTTCTTCGCCAAGGCGACGGTCGAGGCGCTCAAGCAGCACCCGAACATCAACGCCTACCTGGACGAGGAGAAGAAGGAGATCACCTACTTCGGCGAGGAGCACCTCGCCGTCGCGGTGGACACCGACCGCGGCCTGCTCTCCCCGGTCATCCACAAGGCGGGCGAGCTGAACCTGGCCGGCCTGGCCAGGGCGATCGCGGACGTCGCGGCCCGCACCCGCGCGAACAAGATCAAGCCGGACGAGCTGTCGGGCGGCACCTTCACGGTGACCAACCTGGGCAGCAACGGCGCCCTGTTCGACACGCCGATCATCAACCAGCCGCAGTCCGGGATCCTGGGCGTCGGCGCGGTGGTGAAGCGGCCGGTCGTGGTCACCGACGCCGACGGTCAGGACACCATCGCCATCCGGTCGATGGCCTACCTGGCCCTGACCTACGACCACCGCCTGATCGACGGCGCGGACGCCGGCCGGTTCCTGACCACGATCAAGAACCGCCTCGAAGAGGGCCACTTCGAGGACGAGCTGGGTCTGTAACCGCTTGACCGGAGACCCCCTCCCCCGGTATTCCGTAATTACGGAAAACTGGAGGAGGGGGTCTTCGTGCTTTCCCGGCGCACTCTGCTCGGCTCCGCGGCGCTCGCCGGCGCGGCGACGCTCGCCGTGCCCGCGACCGCGGTCGCCGACACGTCCACCCCGCAGGGCTGGTTCGACTGGATCGCCCGGCACCGCGACCGGGTCGGCGCGCTGGCCGTGGACGCCGACGGGCGCCGGGTGGCGCACCGGCCGCACGCCCCGCAGGTCCTGGCGTCCACGATCAAGGTCGTGCACCTCGCCGCATACGCCACCGCGGTCGAGCGCGGCCTGGACCCGGACGAGCCGGTGCGGCTCGGCGACTGGGAGGCGTTCTACCCGTTCGGCGGCGACGGCGGCGCGCACCTGGCCGCCCTCCAGGAACTCGGCATCCCGCACACCGACCGGGGCAACGCGCTCGACCCGGACGTGACCGTCCCGCTGGACCGGCTGGCCCGCGCGATGATCGTCTTCAGCGACAACTCCGCCGCCGACTACCTGCGCGACCGCCTCGGCGACCGGGCCCTGACCGCGGCGGCCGCCCGGGGCGGATGGCTCCGGCCGGACCTCCGGTCGTTCTGCGGCGAGGTGCTCCTGCTGCTGTTCCCCGAGTTCCTGCCACGCTCCCCCGCGCTGCGGCCCGGCGCGGGCGACCGGCTGGCGCGCCGGTTCGCCACCGAGCCGGCGTTCCGGGACGAGGTGCTCGCCCGCTTCCAGACCCCGCCGGCTGCCGAGGCCCAGGTGGCCTGGACGCGCGGGCACGGGCGCGGGAGCGCGGCCGGGTTGTTCGCGATGCACCGCGCGCTCGCGGCCGGCCGCTTCGGCGAGACCGTCGTGCGGCGCCACCTGGAGGAGCCCTTCGCCGCGCTCGTCCCGCCCGGCGCCGCAGCGGTCGCGTTCAAGGGCGGAAGCCTGCCGCGCGTGCTGACCACTGGGATGACCGTGCGGTGGCCGGACGGACGGGCCGCGACCCTCGCGCTCCTGCTCGACGACGTGGCCGACGCGGATTTCGCCAACCAGGGGCCGTTCCTGCGCGCCGGGCTCGCCGCACTGTCCACGCGGGAGGGTTTCGACGGGCTCGTGCGGGCGCTGCGCGGCTGACCGTCATGCTGGGCCCGTGAACGACGACGTGCTCAACCGCCTGGCGGACCTGGAACGCCGGGTGGCCGCGCTGGAAAGCGGCGTCAGGGCGGACGGGACGGGGGTGGTCGGTTACCGCGGCCGCACCGAGGAGCCACTCGAACTCGAGTGGGAGATCACCGTCACCCCGGCCCGCGCGCTGGCCCTGGACGACGGTCCCCGCGCGGAAGTGCTGGCGGCGCTGGGCAATCCGGCGCGCCTGGCGATCGTGCGGACGCTGGCCGCACGCGGGCCGCAGCCTGCCGCCGCGCTCCAGGAGGCCGCCGGGCTCGGCTCGACCGGGCAGCTCTACCACCACCTCAAGGCGCTCACCGGAGCCGGGATCGTCGAGCCGGACAAGCGCGGCAGCTACCGGTTGCCCGCCCGTGCCACGATCCCGGTGCTCGTGCTGCTGACCGCGGCCGCCGACGTCGCCGGGCAACTGCGGTGAGGGAACGTGCGCGAAGCGGCGGTGTGAGCAACGATCGGGGTATGCGAGTACTGATCGCCGGATCCAGCGGGCTACTCGGCTCGGCGCTCGTCGCCACGCTGCGCGACTCGGGGCACGACGTGCGACGGCTCGTCCGGCGTCCGGCCAGGGCCGCGGACGAGCACTCGTGGGACCCGCCGGCGGGCCGGATCGACGACCGCGCGTTCGAGGACGTCACGACGGTCGTCAACCTGTGCGGCTCGCCGATGGGGCTGCGGTGGAGCGCGGCCCGCAAGCAGATGATCCGCGACAGCCGGATCGAGCCGACCGAGGTGCTGGCCGAGGCCGTCGCCGAGTACCGGATCCCGGCCCTCGTCAACGCCTCCGGCATCGGCTACTACGGCGACACCGGCGACGCGGTGGTCACCGAGGAGTCGCCGCGGGGCGCGGGTTTCCTGGCCGAGCTGTGCGAGGCGTGGGAGGCGGCGACCGCCCCGGCCGCGGAGGCGGGCTCGCGCGTGGTGAACCTGCGCACCGGTCTGGTGCTGTCCAAGGACGGCCTGCTCGGGCCCCTCAAGCCGCTGTTCTGGCTCGGCCTCGGCGGCAGGCTCGGCGACGGCAGGCAGTACATGCCGTGGATCAGCGTGCGGGACCACGTGTCCGCGATGCGGTTCCTCATCGAGCACGAGACGTTGTCCGGCCCGGTGAACGTGTGCAACCCGGAACCGGCGACCAACGCCGAGTTCACCCGCGCGCTGGGGCACGCGCTGCGGCGGCCTGCCCCGTGGTGGGTACCCGGGTTCGCGTTGCGGACCGCGCTCGGCGAAGTGGCCGACGAGATGGCGCTGATCTCGCAGCGGGCGGTGCCCGCGGTGCTGGAGAAGGCCGGGTTCACGTTCGTGCACACCGACCTCGACGGCGCACTGGCGGTCGCCCTTTGACCAGGTGGCTTCCGCTCGGCGGCGCGTTCTTCGTCCTGTTCCTCGGGCTGGGCGTGGCCGTGGCGCGGCCGCCGTACGCCGTCGACCTGGCCGTGGCGGGACTGGTGCAGGGCTGGTGGCGCGACACGCCGGGCCGGGTGGCGCAGGTGGTCAGCGACGCGTTCGGACCGGTCGTGCCCGCGACCTTCGCGATCGCGCTCGCGATCGGGATCGTCGTGTGCTGGCGGCGCGGCATGCGCTACCAGGCGGGCGTGGCGCTGCGGGTGCTGGCCGTGCTCGCCACCACCCGGCTGGTGAGCGTGGTCTTCAAACCGCTGTTCGTGCGCGACCGGCCGCGCGAGTACCCGGAGTTCAGCTACCCCAGCGGGCACGTGGTGTCGATCTCCAGCACCGGCCTCGCGGCGGCGCTGCTGTGCCTGTGGCTGGCGCCGAGGCTGACGAAGTGGGTCGTGGTGTTCTTCTCGGTCGCGACGGTGCTGTGCGCGGCGAGCCGCGTGGTGCTCGGGGTGCACTGGGTCAGCGACACCGTCGGCGCCGTGCTCGGTGTGCTGGGCGTGGGTTTTCTCACGGGGTGGGCAGTGCGGTTGCTACCGCCACAGCCTGTCCCGTCGGCGCCGCGGTCGGCGTAACCTGCCAGACGTGAGTCCAAAGTCCTGCCGCGCCACCAGCACGCCCGTCACCGTCAAGAACGTCGGCACCATCGACTACCTGCAAGCCTGGGAGCTGCAGCGGGAGCTGGTGAACGCGCGGGCGGACTGCTCGGAGGCCCCGGACACGCTCCTGCTGCTGGAGCACCCGTCGGTCTACACCGCGGGCAAGCGCACCGAGGACGCGGACCGACCGACCGACGGCACCCCGGTGATCGACGTCGACCGCGGCGGGAAGATCACCTGGCACGGGCCGGGGCAGCTGGTCGGCTACCCGATCGTCAAACTGGGCGACCCGATCGACGTGGTGCACTACGTGCGGCGCCTGGAGGAGGCGCTGATCCGGGTGTGCGACCAGTTCGGCGTCTACACCGGGCGGGTCGAGGGCCGCAGCGGCGTGTGGGTGCCGGCCGACGAGCGCGGCCCGGAGCGCAAGATCGCGGCAATCGGCATCCGGGTGCAGCGCGGTGTGACGATGCACGGCTTCGAGCTGAACTGCAACGCGGACCTGACGGCGTTCGACAAGATCGTGCCGTGCGGGATCCGGGACGCCGGCGTGACGTCGCTGTCGTTCGAGCTGGAGCGGGACGTCCCGGTCGCCGAGGCGCTCCCCCTGGCCCGCGACGCGGTGCTGGCCGCGCTGGACGGCGAGCTGGCGGTGTCGGACGACCGGTGGCTGCGCCGTGAGGATTCGGCGCCCTCGGCGCCGGGCGTGACGTTCGCCCTCCGGCCCTGAGCCACGCCCAGGACCGGAGGACGCGCGGTCACAGCTGCGGGGCGACCTTCGAGGCGATCAGCTCGAGGTGGTCCAGGTCGGACAGGTCCAGCACCTGCAGGTAGAGGCGGGTGACGCCGGTGGCCTCGCGGTAGCGGCCGATCTTGTCGACCACCTCGTCCACCGTGCCTGCCAGGCCGTTCTGCTTCACCTCGTCGGTCTCGCGGCCGATCGCGGCGGCGCGGCGGGCGAACTCGGCGTCGTCCTTGCCGACGGCCACCACCTGGGCCGCGGAGCGGATGACCGCCTTCGGGTCGCGGCCGATCTCGCGGCACGCGGCGTCCACGCGCTCGAACTGGGCGGCGGCGGTGTCCGCGTCGACGAACGCCGCGTTGAACTCGTCGGCGAAGCGGGCCGCCAGGGCCGGGGTGCGCTTCTTGCCGCCACCGCCGATGATCACCGGCGGGCGCGGCGACTGGGCCGGCTTGGGCAGCGCGGGCGCGTCGGCGAGCTGGTAGTGCTTGCCGTCGAAGGAGAACGTCTCGCCCTCGGGGGTCTCCCACAGGCCGGTGATGATCTCCAGCTGCTCGGCGTAGAGGTCGAAGCGCTCCTTGATCTCCGGCATCGGGATGCCGTAGGCCTGGTGCTCGGCGTCGTACCAGCCGGAGCCGAGGCCGAAGTCCACGCGGCCGCCGGACATCTGGTCGACCTGCGCCACGGAGATCGCCAGCACCGACGGGTGCCGGAACGTCGCGGCGGTGACCAGCGTGCCCAGCCGGATGCGGGAGGTCTCGCGGGCCAGCGCGCCGAGGGTCACCCAGGCGTCGGTCGGGCCGGGCAGCCCGGAGGCGGAGCCCATCTTCAGGAAGTGGTCGGAACGGAAGAAGGCGTCGAAGCCGTTGTCCTCGGTCGCCTTGGCGACGCGCAGGAGATCGTCGTAGCTCGCGCCCTGCTGCGGTTCGGTGAAAATCCTCAGGTCCACAGCCCCACCATATCGATTCAGGTGCGCCGGACGCGGTGCAGCAGCTGCACGATCACGCTCTCGATCTGGGCGCCGACCTTCTTCGGGTCCGGTGAGCTCGCGATCTCGGTCGCCGCGCTGTGCAGGGCCCCGAACAGCAGCCGCGCGGTGATCTCGACCGGGACCTCGTCCACCTCGCCCGCCTCGATCAGGTCCTCCAGGCTCGACCGGATCAGCCCGAAGCTCGCCCTGTCCTCGGCCTCCCGCCAGCGCTCCCAGCCCATCACCACCGGAGCCTCGTGGATCGCGATCCGCTGGTAGGCCGGGTCGAGGCAGCTGGAGATGAACTCCCGCAGCCCCGCCAGCGCCCGCTCCCACGGCGCGCCGCTGCCGCCCATGATCTCTTCCAGCCGCCCGAAAACCCGGCTCTCCACCTTCTCGAACGCCGCTTCGAAGAGCGCCTGCTTTCCACTGAAATGGTGATACAGGGCACCTTTCGTGACCCGGGCGCGCTTGGCGACCTCGTCGAGCGAAGTGCTGGCGTAACCCCGTTTGGTGAACAGCTCCACCGCGCTGTTCACCAGGGCCGACCGCGTGGACTCCGAATAGTCGAGACGCCTGGACCGCATTGTCACCACGCTCACAAGCTTACGCCGGTTCCCGTTTCCATACCCGTGGTATGTTCGCAGTGTCGGCACCATACCGACGGTATGCTTCAAACCCAGAGTATGGCCGGGGTCACAACTTGGGGAGGACCCGTGAGCTGGAACGACTTCTACCGACGGCGCGACATCCTGGACGCCGTCCTGACCGCGGCGGCCCGCGACCCGCGGGGCCCGCTGCCCTTCGACGAGATCCCCGGTGCCGAAAAGGCCTTCGGCACGCGTGAAAACCTCATGCTCGCGCTGCACTACCGGTGGACCCAGCTGCTCAGCGGCCACCTGCGCGCCGCGGCCGAGGGCATCGACGAGCACAGCGACCACGTGGACGCCGTCAAGCGAGCCTGGACCGCGGCGGTCCGGCGCAACCGCGCGCTCTACGAGGTCGTCGCCGCCCACCGAGACGAATACTCCGCGCTCAAGGCCGCGCACCGCGCCGAGCAGGCGATGCTCGCCATCGCGGCCGGGCTGGCCGAGCCGGACGAGCCGGTGGACGAGGTGGCCAAGGTCGGCGCCGCGTTCGAGGCCCTGCTGAGCGAAGGCCCCGGCCTGCGTCCGGCGCGCCCGTTCGACCGTCTGCTGCGAATGCTGGCCCCGAGCGCGTGATCTTCCCTAATATCCGGGCATGAAAACCTGGACCGAGGCCGACATCCCCGACCAGACGGGCCGCACGGTGCTCGTCACCGGCGCGAACTCCGGCCTCGGTCTGCAGACCTCCCTCGTGCTGGCCGCCAAGGGCGCGCGCGTGCTGATCGCCTGCCGCAACGCGGAGCGCGGCGAACAGGCGCTGCGCACCGTCTCGGCGGGCGCGGCGGCCGCTCCCGAGTTGATCTCCCTCGACCTCGCCGACCTCGCGTCGGTGCGCGCGGCGGCGGCCCGCGCCGAGGAGCTCACCGGCGGGAAACTCGACGTCCTGATCAACAACGCCGGACTGATGGCCGCTCCGAAGGGCCGCACCAAGGACGGCTTCGAGCTGCAGTTCGGCACCAACCACCTGGGCCACGCCGCGCTGACCTGGCTGCTCATGCCCGCCCTCCGGCGCGGCACGAACGCCCGCGTGGTGACGCTGTCCAGCCTCGCCGCCACCGGCGGCCGCGTCGACTTCGACGACCCCGGCTTCGAGCACCGGCGCTACAACCCGGCCGCGGCGTACAGCCAGTCCAAGATCGCCAACCAGATCTTCGCGCTGGAACTGGACCGCCGCCTGCGTGCCGCCGGTGACGACGTGATCAGCGTGGCCGCCCACCCGGGCTACACGGCCACCAACCTGAACTCGAACATGGCCAACGCGCAGGGCCACCCCATCGTGCGCAAGCTCGTCGGCGGCGTGACCTTCCTGGGCGATCTGCTGGTCGCGCAGGGTGTCCGCACCGGCGCGCTGCCGTCCCTGATCGCGGCCACCGCGCCGGACGTCAACGGCGGCGACTACATCGGCCCGAGCCTGTTCCGCGGCATCCGCGGCAACCCCACCGTGGTGCAGCCGCTGCGGGCCGCGCTGGACCGCGAGAACGGCCGCAAGCTGTGGGACCTGACGGCCAAGCTGACCGGCGTGACCCCCGACCCAGCGTAGGTCATCCGCCCCGTCCGGGGGCGTACGCTGGGGCGCGTGACTGTTGTGCCTGAAGGTCGGAAGCTGCTGCGGCTCGAGGTCCGCAACAGTGAGACGCCGATCGAGAAGAAGCCGTCCTGGATCAAGACCCGCGCGAAGATGGGGCCGGAGTT